>JBJKQJ010000104.1:0-6381 GCA_046705445.1 Thermoplasmataceae archaeon | reverse complement strand
CCCGTTCTTTTCCGTCAAGTAACGCCATTTCGTGCACTTTGTGGTCTCCAAAAATGCCCAAGTCTGTCTGAATTTCAACAGCTTTGAGCCCTCCGGGAAGGGTAACTCCCTCTTTGTATGTTTTTAGATTGGCAGGTTCAGGGACGAAAACCGAGGATGCAAATTCAGGAACATAAAGCGGAGCCTGCAGAACAGCAGATGAAAGTCCTGAACCTCTCTTATGGGCTGGCCCGAGCAGAATAACGCCAAGGCATTTTCCAAAGATCTGTAGTTTTTCAAGGAGCTCCGGCATAAGTGGTGGATCAATCAAAACATATCCGTCACTCAGCAGGACAACATGGCCCTGCATCATTTCTCCAAATTCGGCGTCCGGTACTTTCCAGCTGTAAACATCTTTTTCAGAAGGTATGAACATAATGTCTCACTCGTTTGTTATTTCATGTATCCTATTTTAAATTGACTGAATAGAATTCCCAATTGTAACTTGGAAACCAAATAAACCACTGAAGAATTTTATACCCTATCAGCCATTTACTGTCTGAAATGAAGAACAAGAGAGTCATTGTAACCGGAGGAGCCGGTTTCATAGGCAGTAATTTAGTTGAAAAACTCGTTGTGGATAACGAGGTTCTTGTAATAGACAATCTTCACACCGGAAGTCATGATAACCTGAGAGATTTTGAATCTGAAAACCTTAAAGTTCTCAACCAGGATGCCAAAGGCCTCCATGACCTTGATTTTGAGGCAGACTATGTTTTCCACCTGGGATTTTATTCGGCTTCTCCAATGTACAGAAATGATCCTTTTCTTGTTTCAGAAGTTGTTGCGGGCATGACCAGTGTTCTTGAATACGCCAAGGAACGTGGCACACCTGTGGTATTCTCTTCAACATCCTCAATTTATAATGGAGTTAAGCCACCTCACAGGGAGGATATAATACCGGCTGTGACTGATCTCTACACTGAAGGAAGGATCGCCTCAGAAAGGCTAAGTGAACTTTACAACAGGCTCTATGGCGTCAACGTTGCAGCAATGAGATTCTTCTCTGTGTATGGGTACCATGAAAAATCCAAAGATGGCTATGCCAATCTTGCAACACAATTCCTGTGGGCAATGAAGAATGGAGAAGCTCCAGTAATATACGGGGATGGAGAGCAGAGAAGGGATTTTATTTTTGCCACAGATGTTGTCGACGCTTTAGTAAAAGCCTCAGAAAACAAAGGCTATGATGTATTCAACGTTGGAACCGGCAGGAATTACAGCTTGAATGAACTGGTGGAAAAACTGAATTCGCTGCTGGGAACAGAAGTAGAACCAAAATATATCGAGATGCCAGTAAAAAATTATGTAATGGAAACCCAGGCAGATACATCCAAGGCGGAAAAGAAACTTGGTTTCAGGCCTAAGATAGACCTGGACGAAGGACTGAAGCTCATAAACAAATATTACAGGTGATTACTTGAAAACAAGAATGATAATGTCCAGAACGCCACTGCGCATTACATTCGTCGGCGGTGGCACAGATATCCCTGCGTATTATAGAACCAATGGTTCAGGTGCTGTCGTCTCCGCCTCCATTAACAAATACATCTACGTTGCAGTAAACAAGAAATTCGATTCAAAGATCAGGGTCAGTTATTCGGTCACGGAAATTGTTGACAGTGTAGATGAGATCAAACATCCTACTGTCAGGGAAGCATTAAAGCTTCTTGATATCGATGGCGGCATTGAAATTGTGAGTATATCTGATATACCATCCAAGGGAACTGGCCTTGGTTCCAGCAGCACTTTTCTTGTTGGCCTCCTGAACGCTCTTCATGCATACAAAGGGGAACATGCCTCTCCATTGCAGTTGGCTGAAGAGGCCGTAAAGATTGAAAGGGAGATCCTGGGAGAACCAGGGGGGAAACAGGATCAATATATGGCTGCGTATGGAGGCATACAGTTCATGGAGTTCCACCAGGATGAAAGGGTGACGGTCAAACCCGTAATAATGAATGAAGAGTCCCGTATTGCCCTTCAGGAAAGCCTTCTTCTTCTTTATACTAACCGCGAAAGGAGTTCAACAGGCATACATAAGGTCCAGGCAGGTAACGTATCCAATAAAATAGAGAGTTACCACATGATGAAAGGGCTTGCCTTCGAAATGTTTGACACCATGTGCAAAGGTAATATTGGTGAAGTGGGGGAGCTTCTAAACAGAAACTGGGAACAGAAGAGGCTGCTGGCAGATGGTATAACTGATCCAATGATAGATGGTTGGTACAGCACCGCCCTTGAAAACGGTGCTAAAGGAGGAAAAATGATTGGTGCTGGCGGCGGAGGATTTCTGTTGCTTTACGCCCCAACAGAAAATCATGATGAAATAGTCAAGAGCCTGCCTGAACTGAAAAAGGAAACATTCAGCATTGAATATGATGGAAGCAGGATAATTTTCGTAGGGGATTAAGGAGAAAAGCCCTGATGTCTGAAAAAAAGATAAGTTCAAAACTGGACGAAATTCTTGAACTGGTTAAATGGGAGTCCCTCAGAGCCCACGAGAAATATGGTAATTTCAAATCAAAACATGAAGCCTATGCCGTGATTATGGAAGAATCGGAGGAACTGTGGGAAACCATAAGGAAGAAGCAACCAGATGAGAGAACTAGAGAAGAGGCAATACAGGTTGCTGCGGCCGTAATATGTTTTCTTGAAGATCTTCTCTGATTTTATCGTTTATATAGCTGGCTCAAAGTCTTTGATTCGATGGAAAGTAATGGCTTAAAGATATTGACATTTCCAACCTTTGCTAATTCACTGAATATTGGCTCTTGCAGTCAACTTTACTATGAGGAATATAACAAGAGCTACTATTATAAAGGTAACAAGTGACCCCAGGAAATTGCCGACCCTGAAAGGTCCAAAGTCAATGTTTTGCCATTGTACTCCTGGTGTGGCGAACTGAATGATAGGCATGATGAGATCCTGCACAAGTGACTGGACTAATGCGCCCAGATAAATGCCCAGTATGAAGGCAACAGCCATACCCATGACCTTGTATTTTGAGAGAAAATCCCTAAATTCATTCATAAAACCCTTAGGAGGAGGCGGAGAAGGTTTTGGCTCAAGCAATTGCCTTATTTTGGTTAGCTCCTCAATAATCTGATCCTCTTTGTCCATTTCAGACCAAATAAAATAACTCCTGAATGCTATTTAATCCTAGACACTAACCCATATGGTTAGGCTTGATCAAGGTTTCAAGGCATTCAATAAAATATAGAATTAATTTTTCGAATAGCGGGTTACATAATGTTTTTCCAAAATCTCTCGCCTCACATGTCTGTATCCATGGTCTGCAAAGATTTTGTCCAGTTCCTCAGGTCCGAGTTTAACATGTGGCGGCGGGCCGATATCAGCATCCTTTTTGAATTCCACAAGGACAAAGTCTAATTTACCTTCAGAGGAAGCTGAAAAACTCTCTATGAGCTGATTTCTGCAATGAATATCATGAAAACTGTTGGAAAAGAAGATTTTAGTGACTCCAGAAGGCAATTTCATTTCACATATATCTTCCTTCAAGACATCTATGTTTTCCCCTGCATCTTTCAACTGTTTTCTCATCATTGCAGCCGCCGGTTCTGAGGGATCAACGTATATGACTTTCCTGACAAGTTCGGCAAATCTGAGTGTATAAAAACCGTCTCCGCCACCAACGTCCATAACGATATCTTCAGGCGACAGCTCAGCAACTTCAAGCACCTTCTCCAGGGGGATGTATTTTTTCCGCATTTCTGCTGCTGCTTCATAGTTGAAATGGTGCCACATATTCCAACAAATGGTTCCCACATATGAAAGTATTGCCCTCAGAGAACCAAATTGTTGTTTATAGTACTACCGTATATGGATATTTATGGTTTCTAGGTTTATTGATTTGCATGAGGATTTTGGCATTTCTTCTTTGCACCAGGATGTTTTCGATGGAAAAGGACAGTCTAGTTTTACCGCGCTGAAGGAATTTGAGGATACCACAATATTTTCAGTTGTGTTCCCTCTGACAAAAAAATGGGTCATCAGCAACCTGGAAAGTCCAAAAAACCTTGATCATGTTGAATATCAACCAGACCAGCACAATCTTATTCGTCAGTTGAAGTTCTACCAGGCTGCGGAGAGAGCTGGGCTTGGCAGGATAGTGAGAAATGCAGGAGACCTTGATGTAAAGGGCCATAAAATGCTTCTTGCCCTTGAGGGAACAGACGTTATAACCGGTCTGGAAGATATTTATTTCTTAAAGGAAAACGGTGTAAGATCAATAGGCCTTACATGGAACTATGATACGAGATATGCAGCTTCATGCAGCTCCAGAAAGGACTATGGGCTGACAGGTTCAGGTGAACAACTCATTGAATTATGCAATGAACTGAATCTTGCCATAGATCTGGGACATTCCAGCGACAGGACTATCATCGAAGCTTCAGGTGTTTCAAAGACGCCCGTTATAGTTTCTCACACCAACCCCAAATCCTACTTTAGGATACACAGAAACACTAGCGACGAAGCCATTGAAGCCGTGGTTAAGAATGGAGGGATTATTGGTTTAACATCAATACCACAGACCCTCGGGGAAAATCCCACCATAGATAATCTCGTGGAGAGCATCACCTACCTCGGGGAACACTTTGGCTGGGATCACGTGGCCATGGGCACAGATTTCCTTGGAATAACTAACACAATAAAGGGCTTTGATTCAGTACGCGACATAAACGTTCTAGCAGAAAAACTTGGAAACCATGCAGAACAGTTCCTGTGGAAGAATGCTTACAGGGTACTTTCCAAAATTCTCTGATTGAGTATAATTTATAGAGACAAAAGTGTCATCACAATAAGTACAAATTGCCTGAACGACTCATTCCGAAGAAATATTAGGTAGAACTCGTGAGGAAATTACTGGAAATATAAAAGCTTTAGGCATAGTTTTTAATTAATTATTTTCTATACATATCGGTAATTAGAAATACTTTTCCCGTTAGATTACGTATTATAGCCAATGTGTTGAATTATAATAATAAGTATTAGTTGGAAGAAATCTGAAATTTGGTTTACCTTATTTTATAATCAAGAAAGTTAAGCAAAAGATTTTATACCTCTCCTGAGGTATTTAAATTACCGACGCAGAAAGAGGACAGGAGAAGGGTGAGAATATGTTGGAGAAGATGGAGAACCCAAGCTGGCTAGAGCCGTACGGAGAAAGTTTCCTTGATGAAGTTACCAGTATACTGGGGTATAATCAAGACGAGTGGAAGGTTGTTTACAATGTGGAGATTAAAGGCAACTCTCAAGTGTCACACTTATTTGAAACAGCTCTCCAGTCACGATCGGATGGCAGAGTTGTACCAATCTTATATCTCAGTGCAACTGATGAGGACAACTCCAAGAAAATAATGCTTCACCGTGTCAAGACCACAGATACAATGATGCCTGGAGGATTAGTGGTAACAAATTATGAAATGAATTCGAAGGAACAGGCTCTTTGCAAGATATGCAACATGAGGATTTTCCGCATACGAGGCCAGGTTTTTGGCGGCAATAGAAACGTTGTTGGGAATCCAACTCACGAGTTCGGAGTCGAGTCCCAGCTCAATGGCAGAGAAATTCTGGAGTCCAGGAAGAGAGGAAGGGTCCAGAGACGCAACAGGGACAGGACTAAAATCGTGATGGATATTTTGTCTAATGTCCAGTACATGAGAGGAGCGAGTATTACGCAGTTGATATACAAGTGTAATCTCAATTACAAATCCGCAAAGTCAATTCTTAGTGATCTGATTTCAAGGGAACTTCTGAAGGTTGTCCTGTACGATGAGCAGGTCAGAAAATATGAGTTGACGGAAAGGGGCAGAACAGCTCTAGAGAGACTTCGCGTAACAGAAACCCTCTGATTCAAGATATGGATAATTTATCCATACTTTTTCTTCTTGCAAACAATTATTCTTTGAATCCATAATTATTGCATGGGCATTCGCGCGTTTGCAGTGCGCTGCGTCTGCGAAGATGGATTTGGCTTCCTGTGGGAGCACTTCCATAGGTGGGCACCTGGATACTGTATAAGGGCGTTTACAAGTTTCCCAAGCAGATAAACCAATACGGACTGGAGTTAAGTACGAGGGCTGAACTTCCAGAAACTTGTATTGCATAGGGTCTGCAGCAGGACCCAGGTGTCCACCGGGTTGTTTATTTATTGAATAGGTCAATAGATTGTCTAAAGTTGATATTAGCTAATATTAAAAACCACAAGTATTTTAAGTTCATAAAATATAAAACTTTGGAGTTTGGCATGGATTACACAGGTCTAATTGTACCCAATCTTGCTTTGGTGGACGGTCTATTATATGGATTGGCCATTAAGAA
>JBJKQJ010000103.1:0-3068 GCA_046705445.1 Thermoplasmataceae archaeon | reverse complement strand
GACATGGTGAACGCCGTCCTAAACACAACTGCTGGGGGGCTGCAGGGAGCATTCTGGAGCGGAATGGAGGCGGGAAAAGCTGCCCTTAAGGACAATCCTGCCTTATACCAGGCCGCATGGACCAATGAAATCAGGCCATGGCTCCAAAAACACCACGAACTTCACAGAAGAATGAATAAGAATGGTGCTAAATCCATTGGAAGGCTAATGACAATGGCCAAGTTCATGCCAAAATCTGTTCAGAAACGGGTATTCGGCGGGCTCTAAACTCAAAATTTTATAATTGACTTTGTTAATGGAGGAAACGACCATTATTCTTTTCTTAATCCTATGAATACTTTAGGTTACCAGGTTTTGCGTCTAATCAATACCACAGGAAAATGAAAGAATAGGAGAGAGGGTGATATCATTTCAAGAAGAATGTGGGGTAGGTCTTGTTTTTTCCATTACTATCTCGTAGTATCCTTCCCTGTCAAACACTCCAATAAGGCGGTTGCCTGATTTGTTAATCCAGACAGGCGCATCGATCTTTGTTTCACTATCGTATTCATCTGATGAGTAGATTGAGACCACTTCATTGGTGCCTGCTGAATGATAAGCCTTGATCAATTCCCAAAATGGTCCAGGGCAGAGAATATTGCGCGCGTCTACAATTTTGTCAGGTTTAATTTCTATTGCCATTTCAATCACCTAAGATAAATCAAGTAGCACCCCTCCCGTCAGAGGAAGAAGGGTGTTTTCTCTTAGAATTAATGGCCACAGCGATGATAATTTGGTTTCCTAACATGTGATACCAATAAGTAAAACAGAGGTTATCTAAATCATACACTTGTGGGAACCCATCTCCTAAAAGAAAGCATCAGGCAATAAACTGGGCGGACATTATGCTGCGCTTAGTATTTCATAAGCTGCCACGCAGACGTCTTTATTCAAAATCAGAATGGTCTCATTTGCACAGGAAATCAACTGCAGGATGTTTATTCCTCTGGCGTAAAGTTTGTGGGTAATTCTCATAATGAATCCAGGAGTGGACTCTATATCCCTCGGGGAGTAGATATGGAGCATGCTCACATGGCCGTCTATTTTCACATTTTCATTCTCGTTTGGGAGTTTCTGGCTCATTTCATCCACGATATATACTACACTGTTTTCTAGGAAAGTTGCTGAGATATATTTTATCTGAAGAGTCTTGGTTGACTTTACGGCACTAACCTTGTCCTGAAGTGAAATCTTGCTTCTTTTCAAAAGATCATCAGCTTTATTTTTTCCAGCAGTCCTCGTATTTCTTTCCCTGATTCTGTTCAAGGCAGCCCGTACGGAAATCAGATTCAAACCTCCCTTAGAGTTTGATATTAACTTGGCTAGCTGGCTAACGTTTGCGACTCCCTGCTCCAGCGCCATAGCGAGGTCAGGGTTTTCCATGAGAAAGGTATTTACTAAATCTTCAACACTTTGTTTTGCTATCTCAGACCTAGTCATCAAATTGGTATTCATACAACATAAATTAACATTTTTTTATTTATTCTAACATTTCTTACATCAAAATTATATTTTTTGACAATCAGCCTTTTATCGAGGTCGATTTAAACAGCCTCAATGAAAGGTAAAGCTCTGCTTCTTTACTCTGGAGGCTTAGACACCTCTGTAATGATCAAATGGTTGCAGGAGAAAATGGACTACGAGGTATCAACTCTTACACTTGACGTTGGGCAGGAGAAGAACAATCTTAAGGAAATTGCACAGAAAGCAAAGAAACTCGGTGCTGTGGAAACCATCACGAAAGATGTCACTGATATATTTGCTGAAAAATATGTTTCACAGGGGATCCTAAGTGATGGTCTTTACGAAGGCATCTATCCTCTTTCTACCAGCCTCGCAAGGCCTCTGATGGCCAGAGAGGCAGTAGAGGTTGCGCATTATCTTGATTACGATACGATAGTTCATGGGAGCACTGGGAAAGGAAATGACCAGGTAAGGTTTGAGATATCAATCAGGGCCCTTGACGATGGCTTGAAGGTCATTGCGCCTGTCCGTGACATGAACATGAACAGGGACGAAGAGTTAGCATATGCCAAGAAGAACCATATAGAAATAGCCTTTGGAGGGAAATACTCTGTGGACGAGAATCTTTGGGGAAGGTCTGTAGAGGGTTCAGAAATAGAGAATATTTCAAATGGTGTACCATTTGATGCGTTCAAATGGGTATCACCTCCCGAAGAAGCAATGGAAAACCCAGAGATTATAAGCTTACATTTTGAAGAAGGCCTTCCAGTGGCGTTGAACAATGAAAAGCTCCCTCTCAAATTGTTGATTGAGAAGTTAAACACTATTGCAGGGCAGAGCGGTGTTGGAGCAATAGACATGATAGAAGACCGTGTGGTGGGAATAAAGAGTCATGAATTCTATGAGTGTCCTGCTGCGGTCACGCTTATATCTGCTCACAAGTATCTTGAAAGGGCTGTGCTGAACAAGAAGGAATTCAGCCTTAAACAAACCATGGACAGCCTGTTTTCGGATTATGTTTACAACGGGCTCTGGTACGATCCGGTTATGGGACACATTTCAAGTTTCGAAAAGAGTATCAATTCCAGCCTGAATGGAACTGTTAATCTTAAACTCTTCAAAGGTGGACTAACCCCCATGGGCGTGGACAGCGAATATGCCATTTACGACACGGGCCTTTCCAGCTATGGTAAGGGTCAGACCTTTGACCAGGGGAAAGCGCCAGGATTCATCTATATTTACGGAAATGAAACCATATTGACACGTAAGGTAAGGAATAAAGTTCCTGCCAATGCAGAAGTCAAGGTCCAGGGATCATGAGCAAGATCTGGAGCGGAGGAGTTTCACAGACAGGAGGACTAGACCTGTCTAATTTGATGACAGTTGAAGACAACATAGCTGACCAGAAGCTGATTAAATACGAACTCACTGGGTTACTTGCCTACCATTTGGAGTTGGCTGAGTCAAATATATTGCCTGTGGAAGAATCCAAAAGCATTTTGCAGGCGCTTCTGAAACTAATGAATTCAGAAATTGCCATGGATGGGCAATATGAGGATGTCCAC
>JBJKQJ010000102.1:0-9749 GCA_046705445.1 Thermoplasmataceae archaeon | reverse complement strand
GCAGATTCCATGGCTCTCAGTACCTTTTCTGTTCATTTTCATTTATAGGGAAATCGGCAAAAAATCTGCGGCTACATGGGTCTCTCTGGCGATTTCCATATTCCTGATCATTAATCTATTGTTTATTCTGGAAAATCCTGCACAATTCTTTGTTTCCCTTGGGGGCCCGGAGTTGCAGCAATTAATAGGGATTGGTTTTGGGCCATCACAATTTGCATTTCTTGATATTCTGGCTATTCCAAGAACTTTCTTTACTTTCATGGTGCTGGCTATCCTCATAGGCAGTATAGTCACTTATTTAGTATACTACAGGAATCTGAAATATGCCTTTCTGGCCTTTCCAATAATAGTATTCCTTTTCAACTATCGACTGTTGTTGAGTTACGTTCTTTTCTGGCCCATAATGGCCTACATCATGCCGTCTATAACCACAAGAAGTTCTGCTTCTGACTTACCACCTCTCCGTGTTCCTAGCCTGAAGAGGTTTGGCCGAGTCAAAAGAATAGTTGTTCCAGCTGTCTTGATTGTAATTGTGTCAGCCCCAGTTTTTTACAGCTACTCTGGTCAGGTTCCAAATAACCAGATCCAGATAGAAACGGTTTCCATTGGGGGCCTTACTGGCCACAATGTTACAGATATGGCAGTAACAATCGCACTTCATTCTGGCAATCTGAATCCGAGCAATTTGCAGTTCAGGATTATACCCTCATCCCCTTCAGCAAGCATGAATGGTTATCTCTGGAAATCCCAGGCTTACACTAAAATTTCCAATGCTACTTTCTCGATCAACATTGCGCCTATGAGTAGTGATCAGGAAATCAACTGGAATGGCAGCTATAGATTAATCGCCTATTATGGAAGCACATCCAATGCATTTTCATTCTCAGTCACACTTGGTAGCATTAATTAAGATCATCGGCAACTTGTCATAATGTTGATGTGCTTTTTTAAATAAAATTCAAACATATGCCAAAAACCTAATTTATAGTTAGTTAGGATACTGGAGAAGATGACTGGAATTTTACTCATCGCCATCAAGTTCCTTTTGATCATCGCTGGCGGAATCATAGCAGGTATCATTGGCTCCCTAACTGGTCTCGGTGGAGCAACTGTTCTAGTTCCGTTACTGACACTGTTTTATCAAATTCCGATTATTTTCGCTACAGGTGCCAGCCTTGTTTCTACCATTGCTACTTCGGCAGGGAGCGCAAGCGCATATACAAGGGAAAAAATCACCAATGTAAAAATAGGGATTGGCCTTGAAATAGCAACAACAATTGGGGCAATAGTTGGGGCGCTTACAGCAGTCTATGTATACAATCACTCATTTGACTGGGCCATTTACATCATCTTCGGGGTTGTTCTGTTGACATCCCTTATTCCTACTGTGCAGAGAGGTAAATTCGAGGAGCCTCCGCTGAAGAGCCATGATTGGACAACCAAACTGTTCCAGTTGACAGGTTCATATTTTGACAAGCGCCTTGGAAAGAGAATCAGCTATGTAGGCATCAGGTGGTGGCTTGCTGAAATAATCATGTTCTTCGCTGGCCTCATTTCAGGGCTTCTGGGCATAGGCAGCGGTGCATTGAAGGTTCTTGGCATGGATTGGGCAATGAACTTGCCAATGAAGGTCACTACTACTACCAGCAACTTCATGATCGGGATAACTGCAGCAACTGGAAGTTCAATATACTGGTACCAGGGTTACATCCAGATTTTTATAGCCGCCGCCACTGCTATAGGGGTATTAATTGGTTCATTCATAGGTGCCAAAATACTCATGAAAATAACAAACAAGAACGTCAGGTGGATCTTCTTCACTATATTGTCATTCTTAGGTATCGAAATGCTACTCAACGGGTTAAAAAAAGACAATGTAATTACCATTTCGCTCACATATGAGATCGTTATTTCTCTGGCATTCTCTATCATTATGATCCTGGGCCTGTACCTTACAACTGTTAAAGGGGGAAAATCAAGTGGAAAAGCAAGTTGACCTGGATATAGTAACAAGTTATACCTTAAGAACCGGCGTTATCCTGAGCCTCATATTCATTGTTTCCGGAGTGATTCTGATCTTCGTGCGGAACGGTGGCATGGGGTATTCCCTGAGCTATCTTGCACACTTCACCCAAACGCTCAGTTCAAGTGGAATACCTCTATCAAAAATACCACAGGGACTTGTGTCGTTGGATGGCATATACTACATTACTCTTGGCCTCTGGATTTTAATCTTCACTCCCATTACAGTTGTTTTTATAGCAATAATCGACTTCCTCAGGGAAAAAAACACACTATACGTTGTCATGAGTATTATAGTTCTTTTCAACATATTTTTTGCCATGATCTTCGTTCCAAGATTTCTATAGACAGGATCGGAGGCGAAATTCCCTGAAATTAACTCTTTTCGTGAAAAAATGTTTATAATTAATGTTGAGATTTGAGGGCAGGGTCGATTAATGCTTAATTTTGAGCGTGTCAAAATAGCACATGAAGACCCCAGAGCGAGGATTAAAAGCTTCGATCTGGAGCCAGTCAAGGAATACAGTGATAGCGAGGCTGTTGCAGAAGCTAGTAGATGCATCGGGTGTAATATTTGTACACAGGCATGCCCGGCGAGCCTTGACATAGGGGGCTACATAAACAGTACAGCTGTGGGCGACCCAGCTCAAACAGTCAGGATTGTTTTTGAAAACCTGCCTTTCCCGGCAATTATCGGGAGGGTATGCACCCATCTTTGTGAAGATATATGTGTGATGTATGATTCCGGAGGTCCAATAGCTATCAGGCACCTTAAGAGATATGCTGCCGATAAATTCGCGGATTATGGCGAAGTCTTGAACCTTCCAAGGAAAAAGTTTATTGGCAAGAAAGTTGCCGTTATCGGTGGAGGGCCTTCTGGATTAACTGCTGCTTATTATCTTTCCATACAGGGAATAAAGGTGACACTTTTTGAGAAGCTTCCAGCTCTTGGTGGATTCATGAAAACTGGAATTCCCAGGTACAGGCTCCCACAGGAAACTCTCGATAAGGAAATTGGCTTCATAATCACTCAAGGAGTAGATGTAAAACTGAACACAGAAATCGGGAAAGACATCACATTTGAGGAGATTATGAATTCCTATGATGCTGTTTATATGTCTGTGGGAAACCAGAAGCCTCACATGACAGGAACGCCTGGAAGTGATGCTGAAAATGTTGTGCATGCAACGGAATTTCTGAGAAAGGTCTCATTCGGCGAAAATGTAGAAGTTGGAAAGAATGTTGTAATTATTGGAGGAGGTTTCACTGCAAATGATTCATCAAGGACTTCAATGAGGCTGGGAGCCAAGAACGTTTACATCATGTATAGACGAAGGGAAGTAGACAGGCCCGGCTATCCAAGCATGAATGCCGATGAAGAAATGGAAGAGTCTGTGGAGGAATTTGTCAATTATGTGTGGGAAGTGACGCCATTCGAATACGTAAAGGAAGGCGATCGTGCGGTGAAACTGAGATACTGGCAAAATGAAATGGTCACCGAAAAGGGTGGACGCGCCAAGCCAGTTCCAATTAAAGACAAAGTTCATGAGATTGATGTGGACTTCATAGTTGAAGCAACCGGACAGGAAACAGATTACAGTTTCATGGGAGAGGATTATCTGAGGCAGCTCAGGCTTACTCCTCACGGTCAACCTATCGTAAATGAATGGAACATGACCTCAATTAAGGGACTGTTCTCCGGGGGCGACTCTACCAATGCCTCCAAAGACCTGATTAGCGCTGTACGTGACGCTGACAAGGCAGTCACAGGCATACTTGATTACCTTAATGTTATGGATCAGGTCAGTGAGGACAGGCTGCCCATTCTGGACAGATGGAAGAATTATTCTTCAACATCCGCCAAGATGGCGTATGCCGAGAGAACAAGATAATTTCAGGATATGAAATCAAAGCCGGTGTAGGGTATCAATGCTTTCGGCACCTCAAATCCCGGCTCATTTCTTACCTGATTATTTTCCATAATTGCCACTAAGGTTCTTGTGGTGGCTATGGCAGTGCTGTTGAGTGTGTGGACGAATTTGTTTCCTTCCTTGGTGCGGTACCTTATGTTCAATGATCTTGCCTGATAATCTGTGTCGTTAGAGGCAGATACCACTTCCCTGAATTTCCCCTGGGCTGGAAACCAGGCTTCTATGTCAAGTTTCTTTGCAGCAAGGTTGCCCAGGTCTCCGGAGCAGATATTTACAACCCTGTATGGCAGGTTAAGGCTCTGGAAAATATCTTCTGAATTCTTGACAAGTTCGTCATAAAAGTCCCAGGAGTCCTCTGGTTTACAGAATATAAATTGTTCGACCTTGGTGAATTGGTGAACTCTGAATATGCCCTTTGTGTCCTTTCCATGCGAACCGGCTTCTCTCCTGAAACATGGAGAAATACCTGCTAGCCTTGATGGCAGGACGGATTCCTCCAGAATTTCGTCCTGATAGAATGCAGCCAAGGGGTGTTCTGCAGTGGAAATAAGATACAGGTCCTCTCCATCAAGCTTGTAAAGTGTATCTTTGAAAGTCTCTATATCCGTGGCCCCTTCCATTGCTTTCATATTGAGCATATATGGGGGTTCAAAGAGCTGAAATCCTCTCTCCGAAAGGAAGTCCGCTGCATAATTAACAAGGGCGAGCTCGAGTTTCACTAATCTGTTTTTAAGGTAATAGAATCTGGCGCCGGATGTTCTGGCAGCTCTTTCAAGATCTGCTAAATCTAATTGCTGCAGAAGATCCACATGGCTAACTGGCCTACTCTCAAGTTTTGCATATTCAAGCTTGCCACCGCTAGCTTCTTTGAAATAATTGAGGTCTTCATGGTAGACTGAAGCCTTTCCCCAGGTTCTCACAACCTTGGCCTCTTCCTCAGTCATACATATGGGGACAGAACTGTCGATGAGATTTGGAATAACCCTGGCAACGTTATTCCTGGAGTTCTCGATTTCTTTCTGGGTTGCCTCCATCAGCGTTATCTGTGAATTTATTTTTTTAACCGTTTCCTTAATATCATGGGCGTCTTGGCCGCTCTTGGCAAGTTTGGAAACTTCCAGGCTCAGATCATTCTTCTGGTGCTTTAGCTCGTTAATCTGCTTCAGGTTTTCCCGCCATTCCTTGTCCAGTTCAAAAAAGCTATCAAGCTGGGCGGTATCAAAACCTCTTGCCTTACAGGAGTGATAGAATTGATCGGGGCTTTCCCTGAGGAGCTTGATGTCTATCATTTTCTGGTAGTTAAGAATAGAATGCTATTAAATTATTCACATCTGCAAGAAAGTCGCTAATTCCAATATTCCCCATTTCTTTTTGCAGGCATTTTGTTTCCGGATACATTCCCTGACCTTCATTTCCGCAATATCAGGTTTTGTGGTAAATTCTACTACGACATCTTACCTTATTTTTTCAAAAACACCATTATTCAACGCGCTGTTTATTGCATCATTTAGGGCCTTTCTGTATTCAGTGATCCGTTCCTTGTATTTCTTATGGTACTTCTTACAGTATTCGTTCCTTTTTTCTACGACAGCAAGTGCTTTCTGATGGGCATAATTTTCTATCATGTTCTCATTGATCCTTGAGATGTGTTGTGCTCCAAATCGGTTATGGGATTCTGTTTGTGGGAACATTGTGTTCTAATTTGAAACCAGGTAAGATTTAAAATTGAATTTTGGGAAATATGGCTTATAAGTAACTCCAGCCGCCTATTCCCTCTTCATCATCATTGGAACCGTCAGTGAATTCCTTAATGACTCTTCTTCCAACCTGAACTTTTGGCGCTGCTCTGACAGCCCTCAATCTCTCATCTATGTTCTGATTCATGTAGCTGTAGTTAAGATGGTCTTCCTGTATTCTCAAGGTTGTCATAAAACCGCCAGTATAACTGAAGATATTTAGAATTACCAGCGAACCCGGTAAAATTATTGAGAAAGTCTTGTAAATACCATATCCTGTGTAAAGGTCGTTCAAAAGTCCCGAGTAAGCGAAAAGTTTGCTCTGGCTCAGAGTGAGGACTCCATTTCCAAAATAAGAGTTCGCTCCTGCGAGAGGTCCACTTGTAAACGGGGCCATCATGAAAGTTATGATCATTATGACAGAGGTTGCAATAAGTGAAGAAGTGAGTGCCTTTGTTGTGGTGCCGGATTTTCTTCCGCCGATATATCCTGCTATGGCTGGTCCGGCAATGGGTATCCACCAGAGTAGGAGTGAAAACATTACTGTATAGTAAATGCCCTTTGGTTGCGAATAAGTCAGAATTTCTTTCTTGTTCTTCTTCTGATACTCTTTTTGAATACCTCGTATCTTCAGGTCTTCTCTAAAATTTCCCAATCCAAAAGTTTTACGTGTCATCCATTTGTCTGACATGAAATAAACAGGTTAATATATAATGTTTTTGTAAGCCCACAATATTGAATTTAATGTTTCTGCCAAAACTAGTAAAAAAAGGGTGCCTGTTCAAGCACCATATTTTTCTGATCTGTCCGCCAGTTGCATTAGAATTTTCATGACATCGCTGCTGTTTATGTGGTAAGTGCCTCCAGTGCATGAGATCTCATCAAAAAGTTTGACTCTGTCAGATCTTATTCCTGAAGTGTTGAAAAGTATAGGCAGAGGATCGCCTGAGTGATCTTTCATACTGCATGGTGTGGAATGATCACCTGTGACGCAGAAAACAACCTCTTCAAGATGATCAAAGATATCCTTCATTGAAAGGTCAATCCTCTGTATGGCATCCCTTTTCTGAACGGGATTTCCGTCGTGGCCGGCAACGTCTGTTGCCTTAATGTTCATAATGAGAAAATCGTAGTTTTCCAATGCCTTGTATGCAGCGCTGAATTTTGCTGAAAAATCACTGTCAAGCCTTCCAGTTGCGCCTTTTACTTCTATTTTATCCATTCCCAGGAGCTGGCATATTCCGCTAATCATGGGTATTCCGGAAATCACTGCACCCCTCATACCATAGATCTCACTAAATGGGGTGAGCTTCGGCGCAAGTCCCGCACCCCTGATCAATAGTTCGTTTGCAGGAGGCAAGCCGTTTTCCAATCTGGCTCGATTTACATCATGCTCTGATAGGATTTTTCTTGCTTCTGACAGGTATTTGTTAAGGGCAGAGGCTGTAAAATCCGCCTCCTTTTTCAACGGTTTTACTTCATGCACTTTGAGGCCCGGTTCATGTGGATCAGAATCAGAGACCTGATCTGACAGATTTCCTCCCCTTACAACCAGGGCGGCTCTGTGTTCCACACCGGCTTTTACAAAAAATTCTGTTCCGCCTAACTCAAAGGACAGAGAATCTGCCAACTTGTCCGTTCCTTCTGTTATTCTTCCTGCTCTGCGATCTGTTACAGTTCCAGAATTGTCAACTGTTCCAAAATTTGCCCGGAATGCCACATCTCCACCGAGTACATTCATTCCTAGACCCATGGCCTCGAAAGGCCCTCTTCCAGTGTAAAATCTTTCCGGATCGTAACCGAGCAGTGACAGGTGTGAGGTATCCGAGCCAGTTCTGTAACCCGGGGTGATCGGATGCATTATGCCTGCCGACCCTGTTCTCGCTAACCGATTGAGATTGGGCCTGTATGCCGCCTGAAGAGCTGTCCTATTTCCCAGTTCAACGTTCGGCCTGTCTCCAAGGCCGTCCAAAACTAGCAGAAATATCTTTTTCATGGCCGTTCCTGCCTATGTTCCTTCTTTCCATTCCTCTGCGTATTTTTTCTGTTCTTCGCTAAGCGTATCAATTGAAAGGCCCAGGCCTTTGAGTTTCAACATGGCTACTTCAAGATCTATTTCACTTGGAACGGGGTATACCTTGTTCTCAAGTTTCTCATGGTTTTTCACAAGATACTCTGCGGTAAGTGCCTGAATTGCAAAGCTCATGTCCATTATCTCCACAGGATGGCCCTGGCCTACAGCAAGGTTCACAAGTCTGCCATCTGCGATCAGGTCTATTGTGTTTCCATTCTCAAGTTTGTATCTTTTTACACTTTCCCTTACCATTCTTTTTTCAAGGGACTTTGTTTCTAGCTCTCTGACTGGAAGTTCGTTGTTGAAGTGACCGGAGTTTGAGATGATGACATTTTTCTTTGCGGTTAATAGATCATCATAGGTCACTACGTTCTTCATTCCTGTCGCAGTAACCACCATATCTGCCTCCCTGAGGGCCTGGTTCATAGGTTTAACCTCAAATCCATCCATTGCGGCTTCCACAGCTTTGACTGGACTGATCTCTGTCACAGTCACAAGGCCTCCAAGTCCCTTCATCCTCATTGCAATTCCTTTCCCACACCAGCCATAACCAGCAACAACTATCTTTTTGCCTGCCACAAGTACATTTGTGGCGGACATAATGCCATCAAGTGTGCTCTGACCGGTTCCGTACCTATTGTCAAAGAAATGTTTCATTTCTGCATCATTAACATCGAACATTGGGAACCTGAGTGCATTCTGTTTTTCCATGGCGAAGAGCCTCACCACCCCAGTTGTTGTTTCCTCGTTTCCCCCAATGATATTGTCAAGCAGGTCAGTCCTCTCTTCTGTAACTATCTTTACGAGGTCACCGCCATCATCAACTATGACATTTGGTTTCAGATCAAGGGACTTGTTAAGGTATTCATAATATTCCTCATCAGATTCGCCTTTTTTTGCGAAAACATCCATCTTGTAATCATTTCTCAGTGATTCCACAACGCTGTCATCAGAACTTAGAGGGTTGCAAGAAGCCATTCTCACATCTGCACCACCCTCTCGTAATAAAAGCGCAAAAACACCAGTTTTAGCTTCTACGTGGAGTGCCATTGAGATTTTGAAGCCTTTTAGAGGCTTTTCTTTTACAAACCTTTCCCTAATTTGGGCCGAAACATCCATTCTCTCACGAGCCCATCCCAGTCTCAGGTATCCTTTGCTTGTGTTCTCCATGATCTCTGTAAGTGATATGGTTCGAGGCTTATTAGGATGCCCCTGTCCATAGGTTCGAGTTTCTTTATTATATCTCTGATTTCAATACCTGATTTGAAAAGGCTGATCCCATCTTCCTCCAGGATGACGTCGCCAATGAAAATGTAAAATTCATCGATAATGCCCGCTTCTATGAACTGGGTTATGACTCTTTTCCCTCCCTCCACCAAAATATTGCGGATGCCATCTGTTTGAAGTTCGGATAGTATATTCTCCAATTTTAGCCCGGGATCATCTCTGACCCTGACTTCCGCACCGGGATAACTTGCATTTTCCATAAATGTATAAAGAATGGTTGGGGCACTTCCATCAAATACCCTTGAGTCAGGAAGACATCTTGCGTTTCTATCCAGCACCACCCTGGTAGGAGTATTGTCGCTATTTACCAAATTCCTGTCCACAATGAGCCGAGGGTTGTCTGTCAGAATGGTGTTAG
This sequence comes from Thermoplasmataceae archaeon, assembly GCA_046705445.1. Lineage (GTDB taxonomy): Archaea > Thermoplasmatota > Thermoplasmata > Thermoplasmatales > Thermoplasmataceae > JAJZOM01. The sequence goes on along the minus strand of JBJKQJ010000102.1, from coordinate 341 downwards.
CCCCAACAATGATCGCATCCACATTAGACCTTATCTTGTGCACGCGAAGAAGGTCATTGGGTGATGAAATGGTCACCCTTCTACCTGCCGATCCAGAAATCAACCCATTCAGGCTCTGGGCTACATTTACGATGATATGGGGGTTTTCTGGCATATCTAACCCTAATCCCACGATGGTTATAATCATATTTTAGGAATGCAAAGTTTTAGACTCGTTTCGCAATGTTCTGAGGAAGAATGAAACTCAGCGACCTCGGGCTTCCAGCCGCATTTATGGATATGTTTGACGGCAGGGACCTGGAACTCTACAAACATCAGGAAGAAGCAGTAAGGGCCATGGA
>JBJKQJ010000101.1:0-5819 GCA_046705445.1 Thermoplasmataceae archaeon | reverse complement strand
TGTACGAAGTCGAATCCCATAAGCCCTGGGGAGGTGACGCCCATGATGGCGTTGAAATTGGCACCGTCATAATACAGTAGGGCTCCGGCCTTATGGACCAGTTCGGCAATCTCGGATATCTGATCCTCAAAAATTCCCAGTGTGTTTGGATTGGTTATCATAAATGCTGCTGTCTTTGGTGAAAGGGCAGCCTTAAGTGCTTCTATATCAACAGTGCCTCTTGGGCCGGATGGTATTTCAACAACATCGAAACCTCCCATGGCTGCAGATGCAGGATTGGTTCCGTGTGCTGAATCAGGAACTATGATTTCAGTTCTCTGGTTGAGTTCTCCGCGATCTTCGTGGAATTTTCTGATAATCAGAATGCCGGTATATTCCCCGTGCGCTCCTGCAAGCGGCTGAAGTGTAATGGCATCCATGTCTGAAAGTTCCTTGAGGTATTCCTGCAATTCGTACATAATCCTCAGCGTCCCCTGAACTGTATTCTCCTGTTGCAGAGGATGAATTTCACTGAACGCCTCGAATGTGGAGACTCTGTCAGCAAATTTGGGGTTGAACTTCATTGTACAGGAACCAAGAGGATACATTCCAATGTCAACGCTGAAATTCATTTGGGAAAGCCTTGTGTAATGCCTTACAACGTCATATTCCGCAACATCTGGAAGGTTGAGTTCCTCTCTTTTCATCCCAGGGGGGAGCTCTTTCAGAATACCTTCATCAAATTCACCTGGCGTTTTGTAGGTGGTTCCTGATCTGAGCTGTCCAATAAGCGGTTCATCATACGATGCCTGTCTGTAGCTCACTGTATCACCTCCAGTGCAGAAATGAGTTGGCCTATCTCCTTGGATGTATTTTTCTCTGTAACTGAAAAGAAATGAGAATTCTTCAGGAATGAGTGTTTGTCCCCTAGGAATCTGGAAAGTGGAACTCCACCAAGGATATCTCTCTGGAATAGTTTTCCCTGAAGGTCTGGTATTTCACTGTTGAATGAAACAAGAACATCAGAAAAGGGCTGGCCAGTGATCTGGCGGTCTGATGTTATCTTAAGGGACTTAAGCCCTTTCTTCAGTTCAGACGCGTTTGAATATGTAACAGTTGCAACTTTCTTAAGTCCTGATGATCCGACAATGCTCAGGTAGGATGCTGCGGCAATTGCCATGAGTGCCTGATTTGTGCAGATATTGCTCATGGCTTTCTCCCTGCGTATGTGCTGTTCCCTAGTTTGAAGGGTCATGACATAAGCCCGCTTTCCGTTGACATCTATGGATTCCCCTATAATCCTTCCCGGGGACTTCCTTATATGCTCATTCTTGAAGGACAGTATTCCAAGGAGTGGTCCGCCGTAACTTCTGTGGATACCCAACTGCTGCCCCTCAGCCACCACTATATCGGCATCATATGCCCCCGGCGGTGTTAGTATTCCGAGAGAGACGGGATCAACATAGGAGATTAAAAGCGCATCCTTTTTTAATTCCTTGATACTTGGCACATTGGCATCAATTATGCCCAGGCCGTTAGGCAGCTCACAGACAATTGCGCTGGTATTTTCATTAACCTTGCCTCCCAGATCTTCCAAATCTGTATAGCCGGATTCAGAGTCCACCTTGTAGCTAAGGATCTTGACATTAAGCCCTGCAAGATAGCTGTGGATGACCTCAAGCTTGTCCATGTAGAGGGTTTCAGGAACAAGCACTTCCTGCTTGCCATTAATCCTGTATGCCATCCTGACGGCTTCTCCTAGTGCGGTAAAACCGTCGTACATGGAGGAATTTGTAACATCCATGCCGGTTAACTGCGATACAAGACTCTGATATTCAAAGAGCGACTGCAGAACCCCCTGAGACATTTCTGCCTGATACGGGGTGTATGAAGTAAGAAATTCAGTCCTTCCTATGAGAGAATCGACAGATGTAGGTATGACCCTGTCATATATTCCATTTCCAAGGAAGTTGGTGTAACCCACCCCCCTGTTCATTAAGGCAATCTCCTTTGCATTATGGAGGACGTCAAACTCTGAGATACCTTCCGGAATATTCAGAGAGGTTTTCCTGACCTTTTTCGGGACGTCAGAGAACAGCTCATCCTTATCCTTGATATTTAAAATTTTGAGCATTTCTTCATGTTCTTGAGTTACAGACATAGGGGTCAAGGGACATATATTCTCGCCGTATTTATTTTATTTGAGCGCCATTTGTTGAAACAATCATTTAATAGCCCCTACCGCCAGACGACCTGCATCCAGAACCTTGGCAGATTCAGAAAAAAACTTAATAATCCGGGCATATTTCAAAATATTGACTGAGAAACAGATTATTGCATATTCAGAATCGGTTGCGTACCCTACCATAGGCGTAATACTGCTGGGCGGTATTTCAGATAAAATGAAACGGGTGCCCATGCACACCTCTGCCGGATTTGCCTACGAAGGCATTGACGAAGAAATAAAAGTTGTGACTAAAGTAATATTGAACAAAGGAAAGCCATATGGAAAATTAAACGGGGGCGCAGTCACTTATTCCGATACAGGCAGATCCCCATTTGTAACCCTTAACAGGTATAAGCCACAGATACTGGACAGGTTAGGGCTAATTGATGGAGGAGTTTCAATGTCTTTTAATTCAGATAATTACGGCGTACTGAGTGGGAGTTCTGATGCCGGGGCCGCTGCTCTTGGGAGCAGTGTAAATGACCTCGCTGGAGGCGTTGAAAATCTCAGGAAATTTGAGGATGAGTTAAGGTCCATATCAGAAAGCGTGGGAAGGAGTCTCCATGGGGGGCTAACAGTAACTTGGGCCGACGGGAAAAATGCTACAACCGAAAGGCTGCTCGATCCTGAAGACTTCAGGGATTATGCAATAATAGGCTGCAGATTCAATGTGAAGCGCAATCCTTCGGACCGGATACATGAAAATGCAGTGAAAAGTTCAGATTACCCCCAGAGAATTGAGAATACCATGGAAAAAGGAAAACAGCTGGTTAAGCTTGCAGAAGACAAGGACATAAAGGGCATTTTCGAGCTGGGTCACTATGATACTGCAGAATATCACAGGCTAAATGAGAGTATGGGTGTTCGTGTTATAACACCAGAAATGAGGAAACTTATGGATATGGTCGATGATCTAAGAAAATCATCCTGGCTCAGTTATATTGTGACTGGTGGGAGCAATGTCTTTGTTGCAACAGAACGGAAAAACCTCACTGAGCATGTGGACATATTCAGGGATCATTGCGACGGAATTTCCCTTTTGAAAGTTGCAGAAAAAGCACATGTTATTTCAAGGTCAAATCCATAAAATAATTAAGCACAATTGAACTAAGGTGTCCAGATGGCAGAGAAAAAGTCAGAAGGCTTCCAGTCCGGAGCAGGACTTATCAGATATTTCGAAGAAGAAGAAATAACTGGACCGGCTCTTGATCCGAAGTTAATTATCTACATTGGAATCGCAATGGCGGTCATTGTAGAATTGGCTAAGGTATTCTGGCCTATAACTATCTAAATTTTCGAAAGTTCTCCATTTATCCTTTATTTCTTAATTCATGGAATCAAAAGACATAAATGTCCATAACACATTCTGCTGGGTCGCTCCGGTAGTGTAGTCAGGCCAAGCATTAGAGGCTCTCAATCTCTCGACCCGGGTCCAAATCCCGGCCGGAGCATTTTTAGATGAGCAATTCAAATTCTTCCCAACCGACAACTCTATTCTTGAATTGCCCCGAAGGCAAATTATATCCATACTGCAAGGGAGAAAACAGATTAATATTTTGTAAAAGTAACTAAAGATGGCAGGAGAAAAGAGTATTTTCCATTTAGTGGAAACCTAATTTAAGCATGTCTCTATTATAAAATGTATATGATGAAAAATCAGAGAATCAGCCCACTCAAGCTCATAGTGTCCATACTTATAACTGAAGGGGCTGGAGGTATTGGTTCTATTTTCACCGTCGGTGCCATTCCCACTTGGTATGCTACGTTGATTAAAAGTGCAATAACGCCACCCAACTGGCTCTTTGCACCCATGTGGACAACCCTTTATTTTCTGATGGGGATAGCACTTTATCTAGTCTGGAACAAAGGGATCGGCCAGAAGGGCATATTGCTCGCTGTAACACTTTTCGCCATCCAGCTCGCAATGAACGTCTTGTGGTCCATCTTGTTTTTCGGCCTCCACAGCCTTCTGTATGGAGCAATAGAGATTGTATTCCTGTGGTTCTTCATAATATCCAACATAATTGAATTCTATCCCATAGACAAAAAGGCTGCATACATGTTGTTCCCCTATATTGCATGGGTGACGGTTGCAACTATGCTGAACATAACTCTTCTTTTCGCCAATGCATAATTTCTATGCTCAGCATTGCAATCAGTCCAAGTTTCCCTATTTTAATTAAAAGGCGGTAAGTGAACCTTTGGATCACTTTCTGTCGTCCAGCAGTTCTTTTAAAGCCTTGTGTGGAAGGGCTGATACTGAATGCCCTTGAGTTCCTTCCATCGGTTGTGCGGCCAGAAGTGCATTAATAATAGACTCTTCAGTTGCATACACTACACCTTCGAAGAGCCGGTCTAGTTCAGTATTGGGAAGCCACTCCGCGTTTTCCTTTTTTAGATTCCCATTGTTATATATATTAGCCACAGAAAATGCAATTGAAAAGTCTCCAGAACCATTCGAGGACACACTTCCTGTTCTAGCAAGGCCAAGAAAAGCTCTTCTGGAAAGCCTTTGCAACTGATGGGGTAACAGGGGCGCATCAGTTCCAACCACAAAGACGATCGACCCTGATTCTCTTGTTTTCACTAAATTTTCTTTGATCGCTTTCCCTACAGAAATTCCCTCAATATTCAATTGATGTCTTAATCCATGGTTGGCCTGTACCATGACACCTACTGTGTAATCATTGCCCAGAATGTTTACCACTCTTGAAGAAGTACCGATTCCACCCTTAAATTCATAGCAAACTGCTCCTGTGCCGCCTCCGACATTCCCTTCTTCGACATTGGAACTGGATGCTTTTTCCAAGGCTGAAAAAACATGCTTATCAGTAATGTGATGGCCTCTTATGTCATTGAGGTACTCATCTGAAATTTCGCACACAACTGGGAGCGAATCATGGTGTATGTTCTGATTGTCCATCCACTTTAGAGTAGCGTCTCTCACTATTCCAACACTATTTGTGTTTGTGAGCATTACGGGGCTGGAAAGCATGCCAGATTCATTTATCCACGCAAATCCCGTGGCTTCCCCGTTTCCGTTAAGTGTCGAAGTTCCAGAAAATATGTCAAAACCAATATGTTCTCTGCCAGCTGGAAGAATTGCCGTTACCCCTGTTCTTATGTAATTATTCTTCCCATCATTCGTTTGTGTATTGGAAATAAGCGTCTCGTGCCCTACTTCTACTCCCTTCACATCTACTATTGAATTTAATCTGCCCTGTATGCCTTCAAAATGAAGTCCTATTTTCTCCGCCATTTTCATAGAATTTCACTCAATGTATAATCAGAAGCAGGCTGTTAAAGCATTCTGTTAAAAGGCCATAAATTACCGAATTATGAAATAATGTGCATCAAGAAGGCAAAGAAATGTTCTGACAATTCCCGGAGAGCATCTGGATATGCAGTTTATTCCAGAACGTTGATCTGACGAAGAAGCAGTTATCAATCTTTGTTAACACTGTCTTCCGGTAGAAAGAACTTAATATATTTCACATGTGTTATTCAAAGATGATTCAGAAATCCTCTTCTAATGGTTCAAAGCAGAAAGGTGGGATAAAGCCAAACCTGCCGAGAAGTATGCTGCCTCTAGCGCACACGGCAAGACCATGGA
>JBJKQJ010000100.1:0-9403 GCA_046705445.1 Thermoplasmataceae archaeon | reverse complement strand
TCCCTGTAGCTCAGCATCCCGGCGTATCTTTTGCCTGTTAACACCGGTACCTGGTGTATGCCCGTAGTCCTCATTTTGGAAAGGGCTTCTGCAACTGTAGAGCTGGCTGATATTGTTATAAGATGTTTTGAAGTCATTATCTCTTCTACTTTCGTTTTATTCCCCCCAGTATGACAGCTTAAGTCCAGATACGAATTCAGACACTTCTCTGGAAACGTTCTCGCCAAGCGCAGCTCTCTCTACGAGGGCAGCAACTTCTTCAAGTCCCATGGCTCCCATTCTGGTTACCTCTGCAGTTCCTATTCTTCCCTCTCGGTCAACAACGATTCCATTTTTTTCCAGGCGTTCACTGAAAGTCCTGAATGTGAGTCCCTGTTTTTCGAGATCTGCCGAGGATACTGCCACCTGATGGGACTCGGAGTACCATGGTGCATGCAATGCCTTTATCTTTCCTTGGGACAGGGCTTTTCCAAGAGATGTCGAATTCTTCACAACCCAGTGTGCATATTCCTGACCATGGTTAAGCATCTCTTCCATTGCAACCCCAAGAGCAGCAACCCTTGAGGGGTGGAAATTGTCCATGGTCCTCCAGGTTATGTTTTTCCTGAACCTGTTCATTAAATCTTCATCGTTTGTAAGTATTATCCCCCCCTGGGGGCCAAAGAAAGTTTTGTGGGTCGAACCAAAGAGCACATCACAGTAATCCAGTGCATCCTTCTGGAATGCTCCGCCTGCGATTAGGCCCATAACGTGTGAACCATCATATGCAAGTATGCAGTCGTAGGTGTCGCACATTTCCCTCAATGGTTTCAGGTCATAGTGCCTGAGGAAAAAAGATTGACCAAGCACAACCAGAGAGGGGTTGGAGGACTTCATTACACTCTCCATCTTTTCCAGATCTATCTCCTGGGATTCCGGATTAAATGGGATGTCATAGTTCTGCACACCGAACATCTGAGGAAGGTACCCGCTCTGGTATCCTGTGTATCCACCAAATTTCTCCGGTATTGACATCATATTCTCCTTCTTCTTCATCAGAGAGAGAAGAACAACCTGGGAAGCGATATGTCCTCCAGTGGTCCTAACTTCTGCATATTTGGCCCCGTAGACCTTGGAGGTAAGTTCCATGGTCTTTTCTAAGATTTCAAGGGTGTACCTTGTGCCACCATACGCATCATGATCATCAAGAACGAGGGAATACCTGGAACTCAGGTCAGAAGAAAGTGCCTTTCTAACATCAGGACTCAGTACATTTTCGGAAGCCTGCAGATTAAGAGTGCCTGCCCTGTATTTGTCATGCTTTTCGACCAGTTCCAAAACACTATTCATAGAGCACCTGCCCTGCAAAAAATAGCCTAAAAAAGTATGTCACAAAAATCAATTGTTATTCGGCTATATAATCTTTGCAACTTGATTTGCTGGTTGTCATTCTGAATAAAGATTATTCAGGTTCACGGCAGGCGCATGAAAACTGAAAATCCATATCCATTTTCGAAGACATTAAAACCTAAATGATAATATTCACCCTGGATGAATGTGAAAATGCGTATCCTTGTTGCTTCCTACAGGCGCAAGGATGTTGCGGTCGAACTGTTTGGAAGAACTGAGGACGGCAGGTCAGTAACAGCCCTGTACTTCGGGTTCCAACCTTACTTCGACATTGTTGAGCCTAATAAGGCGTGCCTGGATCTCTATGAGGCTGATGATGAGTTTGTACGTTTCGAGGACAAGAAGCTATGGGTGGATGGGGAAGATAAAGAAGTCAAGAGAATATTCGTAAAATCCCCTTGGCTTGTTCCACAGCTCAGGGAGAAGTGCGGAAGAAAGTTTCGTGTCATGGCCGCAGATATACCTTTTCACCACAGGTTCATCTACGACAAGGATCTAGGTTCGTGTGTTGAGATTGAGGGGGAAGAACTGCCGGAAGAAAAAAAACGCTTCACCACCGACGTCGTAATTAGAATCAATGACATCAGAAATGTTCCCGAGTTCAACCCGCCGCTTAAGATCCTGAGTTTTGACATTGAAAATGCAATACAGACTGAGAACAGCGAAACCTATGGAGAGATCTTTGTCATCGGATACTCAATTTATGATGGGTCCAAAACAGAAAAGGGAGCTCTGACGGGAAGTGAGGAAGAGATCCTGTGGGGATTCAATAAGCTGGTTACATCGATGGACCCGGATCTCATTACAGGTTACAACATTGACGGTTATGACCTGCCAGTGATAAAATACAGGCTGAGCCTCCACAGGATTCCGTTCAGGATAGGAAGGGATTTCGAGGAGCCACACAGGGTTCAGGGCCAGTACTGGAGGGTGCACGGCAGGATCATAGCGGACACCTGGTGGGGAGTAAAGAAAATACTTCATCCAAAACATGAAACACTCAATTATGTGGCTAAGGAACTTCTGGGCGAAGGTAAGGACAATATCAACAGGTTGAAGATTGAGGAGGAATGGCAGACCAGGCCCAAGGAGGTCACAGATTACTGCATTAAGGATGCGGACCTCACATTGCAGATATTCAACAAGATAAGGCTTGTGGACAGAAACATGTTCATGAGCACAGTTGCGAAACTTCCCCTTGACGATGTTACAAATGGGGGCACAAGCAATTATGTGGATTCACTCTTAATAAGAAAGGCCGATAGGGAAGATATAGGGGTCCCAATGACCAGCAGGAGCCTCAAAGCCGGACCCATTGAGGGAGGTTACGTTCACAGCATAGGTGCTGGCATATACGATAACGTAGTGGTTCTGGATTTCAAGAGCATGTACCCATCCATGATTATGAAGTATAACATCTGCTTCACAACTTTTGACCCAAAAGGGCAGGTGGAAGCCCCAAACGGTGTGAAATTTCTGGATAAGGCACACAGAGAAGGGCTTGTTCCAAGATTGTTAAGGGAATTGATGGACCAAAGGGATGTGGTCAAGAAGCAGATGAAAACTGCTTCGCCAGAGGAACGTGAGTACCTCGACGGGATCCAGGGGGCCATAAAAATCCTGATGAACACATTTTATGGAGTCCTGGCCTCATCATTCTGGAGATTCACTAATCTGGAAATCGGTGGAGCTGTAACAGCTTTTGCAAGGAACACCATCACTTCACTTATTGAAAAATTGAAGGAAGAAAATTACAAGGTAATTTATGGTGATACTGACAGCATTTTCATAGAATCTGGTGCACCAACGCATGAAGACGCCGCAAAGGTCGGGGTGGAACTCAGCGAGAGGCTTTCTACTGAAGAAGGTGTTATTGTTGAATTTGAGAAAGTCATGGACCCTCTTTTCTCACATGGTGCAAAGAAGAGATACGCAGGCAGGATAGTCTATCCTGTGGCCCAGAAAGGTGAAGTCCTGATAAGGGGATACGAAGTGAGGAGGACAGACTCATTCGATCTTCAGAGCGAGGCGCTTTCAAAGGTGTTCGACTTCGTCATGAACAGGAATGTGGAAGGGGCAGTTCAATTCAGGAATGAAATACTGGAAAAGGTACGCCACGGGGATGATTCCATTGAAATTGATAGCCTTGTCATTTCCAGAACTGTAAAACAGTTTGACCAGTACAAGGATGAAAAGTCCCTTGCAAATGTCAGGATTGCAAAGAAGCTCATAGAACAGGGAGAGACTTTCATTCCAGGAATGAAAGTATCATGGATTGTAACAAACAGCAAAAAAACCCCTCAGGAAGTTGAACCATATATCGACGGTTCACAGTTCAATTTCAAACCTGACTGGGACTACTATGCAAGAAGAGTAGAAGAGACTCTGGACAGGGTTCTTGAGGGCATAGCTGAAGATTATGGCTTTAACAAAAACAACCAGGCCAATCTTATGCAGTTCACTCCCGGGGCAGGTTCTAAACCAAATCCGGTAAAGAAAAAGAACGTGGGCGAAGTGCCGAACGACAGCCAGCAGTCCCGGCTCTTCTAAGATTACCGTTTGTATTCTGAGACGTCAACAATGTTGTCTGGTTTTCCGTCCAGGTAATTTTTTACATTTGAACATGCTCTCACAAATGCATTGTCTGCAGATTCCCTGGAAATACCGCCTACGTGTGGAGTGAGCATGGCATTTGGAGGAATTGGGAATTTTACATCTGGTTCATTCCACCAAACATCGGAAAGATACCATTTATCTGGATTTTCTTCAAGGTAATGGAGCATATCTTCCTCTTTTACTATATCTGCCCTGGCCATATTTACAATGAGCATTCCATGGAAATGTGACAGGAGCGCCATGTCAATGAACCCAAGGGTTTTATTTGTCTTTGGCAGTGCCAGAAGCAGGACATCGGAATTTCCCACCAATTCTTCTGCTGATTTTAGAAACTTATCCACATTTGGGTCATTTCTGACAGTCCTGGTATATGCAAGAACCTCCATCCCAAAAGCCTTGGCTATTCTGGCAGAACTTCGGCCAATTCCACCATGCCCTAATATTCCCAGTTTCATTCCATGCAATGTCCATACACGGTCCTTTTTATAAATTCCATTTCTAGTTTCTTCAGTGAACTGAAAGATCTTCTTTGTGTGGGCAAGTATCATTGCAAAGGCGTGTTCAGCTACAGGATCTGAGAAAGCCCCTGCATTGCTGCAAAGAAGAACTCCATCCTGCAGCGCGCTGAAATTAAGGTGATCCACTCCAGCACTCACTGTCTGGATAAGTTTTACCTTATCGGTAGGAACAAACTCTCTTAGAACTATCTGGATATCAGCATCCTCTGGCTGGTTAAGAGTTACCTCCAATCCCGTAATTTCCGAGCATTTCTTGACTACTTCGGGACTCACTTCATGGAGAATTGTGGCTTTCACAGCGAAAAATATCGACATCAGTTTAAACTTTTCACAATTTCGGGCTCAGAATGGGTTATCCTATTTCATCCAGAAAATTCTCCACCTCTATTTGTTTTCTTTCATCCTGGGTAACAGGCTCAAAGTGGATATTCTGGATGTCGGGATAGTGGAGCTTTACAAAGTTATTTGCAGCCTTGCTTCTGGAAAGCCAGATAGAATCATGATACAATTTCATAATATGGATAACTGCCCTTTGTTTTATTCCCGAGGTGGTCAATTCAAGGGCAACCGGTGCCTGAAATTCAAGCTCTAGAAGCGGCATCGCAGAGTGCCTGTACTGGTAATTCGGAGAAGTCTCAAGGAGCTTTCTCAGGGTAGGCTCTGTCGATGGAAGATTTCCAGATATATGGACAGTTCCAGAACGGGTGGCTCCTGAATTGAGGAAGGAAACAATTGTTTCAATAACCGCAGACAGCTTCATCACATCACCCTATAATCAATATTTATACCCCAAGGGATGTGAAGGTCAGTGGATATCCATATGACATCGTATCCTTCCGGAGGGTCATCCGGCACCATTGCCCTGCCGTCTGTAAATATGATAACAGGGTCCGTATTATTTTCCTTGCGAAGCATATTGAAGAGCATTCTGAAATCCGTTCCACCAAAACCCTTCCTGTGAAGAATCTGCTCCAATGGTGAACGATGATCTATTACCATGTCAAACTGAATTTCAGCATCTACCTGTATCAGTCTAATTCTAATATCTTCAGTTCTTGTCTGGGCCAGGTAGATTATATCAGACATGAATGAGTTTAGTGAAGCTTCTGAAATGGAGGCTGACACATCTACCGCAACCACAATGCTGTTGTACCTCTGGTACCTCTGAGGTAGAAATATATTCTGTGACACATATTTCCTGTTAAATCTTCTGTAAGATACCTGGGAACGGTCGTTCAGGACATAACCTAGCAGGAGTTCCTCCCATGGGAGGGCTGATGGCTCTTCTTTCTGAATTGGAAGATCAACGGTAAATGGAGATTTCCCCATGGTTCGTTCTGCAAGCCGCGCCTTGGATATAATTTCTAGCACTTTTGGCTTGTAGAGCCCGTATTGTTTTGCGCGTTTTTCCTCCTCAAGAAAGAGCTCCATCAGCCAGTCGAAGTTTAATTCAAGCTTTCTAGAAATTTTCCCGATTGACAGATACAGAGATTGTTCTGTTTTATCAATGATCCGCTCATTCATTTCCTCACTGATTTCTTCTATCTCACCCAGCAGCCCTGATTCTCTGTATTCACGCACGAGGGTGGAGTAAATTTCCTCAGCAGATCTTCCCCTGAATTCCCGTTTAAAGAATCTTACCTGCACGGCCTTTGTCAATCCCGCTTCAGTAAGTATGTCATTTACTGAATACTCGGTAGCCATGGCCCAGATTATGCTGTCTCTCCCCCTTTTCCTGTTTCCATGATCCATTGTAAGATGAAGGATCTCGCGGCAGAGCCAGTAAGCTGTCTCTGCAGGAGTTGAAGCAGAAACAAAATCACTGTTGTAAAGAATACTGGGGCCTGACGCAAATAAGCGTTCTACTTTTTCAGAAGGAACAAATTGTAGATCTGAGACGGCAGATCCGAAGAAGGGATAAGAAATAAGGAGCCTTCTCTTCACATTTCTTAAAACATTTTCAGAATGTGACATCAGCTCCACCAAGAATAGTTTTGAATTTACCCATATTTGCTTTAAGAAATCTACTTTTTCTGAGGATTTCTCTGTCAACACTTCGGGAAATGAGAGAAATCAGCTGTGCAGTATATTCATCCTGAAGCATAAGTGAAACTCTTAGAACCGCGTCTAGATTATGCGGATTGTTGACTGCTTCCTTGGCGAGGCTAGTGACAAGAAGGTAATATCTTGATGGCTCATGCGAGGTGGAGAACCAATCAAGGTCTCCATCCAGTATCCTTGAGAGATCCGGCATGTCTGCTGATGCCTCCAAATACTGTATGAGTTCAGCGCCGTTCTCCTCTCCGATCATGCCCATTATGGCATCATTTCTTGTCTGTCCTTTCAGTTTTTGTACTGCGTAATTTACACCCTGAGACCAGATTCTCGGTGTAAGAAGAGGTACAGCACCCTCCATACGAAACAGCCATGGCCTCTGATCCATCTTTTCCATGTAAGTGACGAATGAGACCACTCTTTCGTCCAGCTTTTCGCCAATAGCCCAGGAAACCCAATCATTTATATTTGGCACAAGTTCATAATGCCCACCTGTAAACCGGCTGTAAAGCCCGCTTGGCATGGGATTTGAAATGCTGCGGTGGGATGCTAGATTCGAGGCTGCGACAAAGTGCCTCCAATCTTCAGGCACATCATAACTCTCAATTGCATTGTCCTGGATAAGTTGGAAAACGAGACCCTGCATTGCACTCCTTGCATGAGTTAATTCATCCAGAAACCAGACTCCTTTCCCGGAGGAAGGCAACTGCGCATACTTTATGAATTCCATCCCCCTGTCAGTCTTGATCGGAATCCCCAGAAGATCGGACTCCTCATAATAGTTCAGCCTCAAATCCAGTAAACTGAGTCCCATTTCTGTGGCCGCCTGTCTCACAATCTGGGATTTTCCAATTCCAGGAGCTCCCCAGATCATCACTGGTAGGCCACCAGTGAATGCTACATCTTTGAGTATATTCATCAACTGACTTGGGGTGACCTGTCTCATCTGCTTTCCCAATTGAAGTTGTAATTTATATAAAAGTGCTTTCCGTCCTGACCCATAGGCATGTTAAACCTTTTAAATTGGAAATGACTGTTTGGGCGTGAAGGATGCGATCGTTGTAGGTGCAGGACCATCAGGTTCCTATCTGAGCTATCTTCTGGCAAAGAAAGGATATGATGTTGTTAATCTCGAAGAGCATCCAGAAGTTGGAAGACCCACAGATTGCACAGGGGTCGTTACTGGAAGAGTTTTCAAATTTGTAAACAGCAAATCAATCGCCAACAAGGTTACCGGAGCAAACATTTACTTCCCGGATGCTGAGCCAATGCATATTCAGAAGGGGGATGAAACAATTGTAATTTACAGGGACTCATTTGACAAGGATGTCTCTGCAATGGCTATAGGAGCCGGGGCTGATGTAAAGTTGAATTCAAAAGTCTCAAGTGTCAGGATCAAGAGTGATGCTGCAGAGGTCACAGTGAGGGAAAACGGCAATCTTAAGACAGAACGGGCAAAAGTGGTAATTGGTGCAGATGGCGCAAACAGCGTTGTAAGAAAAGACACATACGGAGAGAAACCAAAGAGAATAGTGTCGACATATCAGGTTGACTCTGCCTTCCGAATGGAGGATCAGGCTAGCGTTTCAGTTTATCTGGGGTCAAAGACATCTCGGGGATTTTTTGCCTGGGCAGTTCCCACCGGGAATATATCACGCATTGGAACCGGGACATTAGGTGCCGGGGCAAGATCATACTACGAAGCCCTTTCCCAATATTTTCCCATGGACAGGGTGGTAGGCATAAGCGGCGCACCTATTCCTATCTCCTATCTAAGGAAGACATACCGGAACAGGTCTCTCCTCATTGGAGACGCAGGGGGAATTGTAAAGCCTCTCACCGGTGGGGGAATATACACTGGTATAGTTTCGGCGAATCACGCAGCAAGAGCGCTTGAAGAAGCGTTTGATCAGAATGATTTCAGTTCTCCGTTTCTTTCAAGGTATCAGAAATACTGGAAGTCAGATATTGGCAGGGAATTGTGGATGGACGGCATAGTTCAGAGATTCTTCTCCAAATTGAGTGACAGAGGATTGAGGGCAGTTTACAATGTGCTCTCCTCCAGGAAAGTAATTGAGACCATCAATAGCGTGGGAGACATTGATTATCCCTCCAGATTGGTCCTTTCGGTGCTGGCAAAACACCCGTATATTCTCTTCAATATGTTTGCCTGATGAACCATAATAAGCGTTAATTATCTTTTCAAATTACCCATAAAACACAATGGACCGCAAGATTCTCTACATGGGCCTTCTGCTGCTTGTTACCTTCTTCTGGGGGGTTACTTTCCCTGTGATCAAGGTCGCATTGACCTATATAGGACCAGGCCCTTTCCTTGCACTCCGTTTTCTCGCGGCAACCATAATGATGGCTTTTCTCCTCAGAAAGGGCAAAGGCTTGCTTAACCCTGTGAACATAAGGCATGGATTCATTGCTGGTTTCCTCCTTTTCCTGGGATACTATTTCCAGACTGTTGGGTTGCAGTACACAAGCGCTGCTGCTTCAGGAATCATAACTGGTGCATATGTTGTTTTACTGCCCATAATCTCTTATCTGTATCTGAAGACCAAGGTTTCCCGGATGGATGTGGCTGCATCAGTACTTGCATTCGCGGGTCTGGCTCTCATGTCCCTTGGTGCAATCGACAGCCTTGGCACCGAGCTGGGAGATATTCTCACGCTGGTCTGTGCAATAGGATATGCTCTTCAGATTGCCTATGTTTCCAAATACTCCAGGGGAATCAATTCGTCGACATTTACATTTTATCAAATCGCAGCAGTAACCCTGTTTTCAGCTATTTCCATTCCATTTACCCCGGGCTCCCT
>JBJKQJ010000099.1:0-3149 GCA_046705445.1 Thermoplasmataceae archaeon | reverse complement strand
CGGCCTTCATGGACTGCTTCGACTATTGTCGCAAAATTATCGTCCAGAAGTATCATATCTGAAGCTTCCCTTGCAACGTCAGTACCTCGGATACCCATAGCTATGCCAATTTCAGCTGTCTGAAGTGCCGGAGAATCATTTACACCATCGCCGGTTACCGCCACTGTCTCACCATTCTGTTGAAGCAGTTTTACAATGCGGTATTTGTCTTCGGATGTGATCCTGGCAAAAATTGAATGTTCCTTCAATTCCTGTGAAAGTTGTTGATCATCCATTTTTTCTAGATCAGAACCAGTAAACACTTTTCCTTAATTTCTGATGCCTACTTTGTTTGCAATGGTCTTGGCGGTTTTAGGATGGTCACCTGTGAGCATAATGACATTAACACCAGCTTTCTGACACTCCTTTATTGCATCGCTCACCTCGGCTCTTGGAGGATCTATGAAACTTACCATCCCAATGAATGTCAGATCTTTTTCAATTTCTTCCCGTTTATCTGTTATTTCATGTATGTCCCGTAGTGCTATTGCAATCACACGTTCACCTTTTGCCGATATTTCCTCCACAATGCCTTCCACTTCAGTGATCTTTTCGGGAGTGAGGCTATTTGCTTCGCCGGCACTGCCTATGAATCTGGTTGAGCGTGTTAATACCACTTCAGGCGCCCCTCCTACATATGCGATAAAATCATCATCTGGAATTTTATAAAGGTATGAGGAAAGTTTAATCCTGTTGTCAAAGCTGAATTCCTCTACAAGGTTGTATGATTTCCTCAGAACCTCAAGATTGAGGCCTTTCTGCAAGGAAAATTTCAGGGTCGAAACCTCCATTGGGTCCCTGTAAGAAGTTGGTTCTTCTGGATTTACCCCTATTGTTCCAGTTGAAAGTACAAGGTATTTGAGGAGTTCGGGGTCCTGGGGGTCTGTGCCATCATTAAGTGAACCATTGAAGAATAGATGACTTACGGTCATCTTGTTCTCGGTTATAGTACCAGTCTTGTCTGTTGCGATAACTGTCACACTGCCCAGAGTCTCTGCAGCCTTCAGATCTTTCACCACTGCCTTGTGCTTTGCCAGCGAAAAAGCACCTATTGCCAGAGTGATGGAAATAAGAATCGGCAATTCTTCAGGCACTGTGGCAAAGGCCATGGAAAGTCCGGTAAGCAACATATCATTGAAGGTTTGACCCTGGAAATATCCCACTATGGGAAAGATAACGCTGAATGCAATGGCTAGGGAAGCAAGGACTTTTGTCAACTGTGTAATAGACCTGTCCAGTGGAGTTTCCATTTCCTCGGATTCTTCTACAAGCTCCGATATGGATCCAAGTTCAGAGCCCAATCCTGTTGCAGTAACTACCATTCTGCCTGATCCCTGAACAACCAGAGTTCCGGAGAACACCATGTTGCTGAGCTCTGCAAGTATCCCTCCTGCGGCAGGTAGATCAGCATCTTTCAGCACTGGGAATGATTCGCCTGTCAGGGATGATTCATCTATTTTCAGGTTAAATGACTGACAAAGCCTTCCATCAGCTGGAATTCTTTCACCAGCAGTAAGCTGAACGATATCCCCTGGAACAAGTGTTATTGCCTTCTCTTTTGAAAGAGCCCTGTCTCGCAGGACAAAGGTTAAGGGGGTGGTCATGTCCTTTAGAGCCTCTATTGATCTTTTTGCCCTGTTTACATTAAAGGTTTCTATTAGTACCACAAGCAGAACGATAACCACTATCACCAGTGAGTCTGCGACGTTTCCAAAAATTGAGTACAGTACGGCTAATACTATCAGTAGAAGAATCATGGGTTCCCTGATCTCACTGAAAAGCACCTGAAGAATTCCTGACTTCTTTCCCTTGCCTAATTTGTTCTCACCATACTGTAAGAGCCTCTTGTGAGCCTCGGTTGAAGTCAGACCAGTTTGAACATTGGTTTCAAAAATCTCCACCAGTTTATTCAATGGGAGTGAAGAAACCTCCACCGAGTTCATGGTCTGTTTCATAATATATGGAAATTAACTGCAATAAGAAAAATAATTAGCCTAACAGTTTCAGAAAGAGAGAATTGAAATGTGCAGGTAGAACTTCAAAATGTTATTAACTTCGTAATAATTTAGCACTGTATGGCTGAGACCAGGCCCTCATGGGACCAGTACTTTATGAGAATGGCTTTTCTTGCTGCTTCAAGAGCCAACTGCACCCGTAGGAAAGTCGGTGCCGTCATCGTAAAGGACAAGAATGTGCTGGCCACGGGATATAACGGCCCTCCTTCGGGAACTGTCCACTGCGACGTGGTGGGATGCATAAGGGATGACCTGAATGTCCCATCCGGAGAAAGGCACGAACTCTGCCGTGGGCTCCATGCAGAACAGAATGCAATAATACAGGCTGCAGTTCATGGGGTCAGCATTGCCGGTGCCACCATCTACATTACAACCCACCCCTGCATCGTCTGTTCAAAGATGATTTTGAATTCGCAAAACAAGGAAATAGTATATGCCCCGGGATTTCCTGATGAGCTGGCGGAACTGATGCTTCTGGAGAGCCACCTTACAAAGAGAAGATTTGAGCTGCCTGAAGAAGAGATCAGAGTAATGCTGGGGGATTTCTATGCGAAACTTCCTGGTAACGATTGACGATCTTTATATATAATCGACCTTAATCTCCAATTAGTGTTGAACCTAGCATTGGCTACTACAGTATCCAATTTTATCATCTACATCATTCAATCGCTCGGTTATCCTGGCATTTTCGTTCTGATGCTTCTGGAAGGACTACTTTTGCCAATCCCTTCTGAAGTTGTCATGGCCTTTGGAGGTTACATGGCATACAGTGGAAACCTGCCATCAGAACTTGGGATACCTGCATTTATCGTTCTCCTTCTGGCAGGCAGCGTCGGTAACATGGTGGGCGCTTACCTTGCATACATGCTTGGAGACTATGGCGGAATACCTCTGATCATACGTTATGGGAGGTATGTTATGCTTGACAGAGAATCCATAGAGAAAACCCATAACTGGTTCCTGAGATATGGCTCATCTTCAGTTTTCCTGACAAGACTTGTACCAGTTTTCAGAACTTTCATTTCCATTCCAGCAGGAATAGCCAAGATGAACAGGAGCCATTTCCTGACGCTTACCCTTGCCGGAGCCTTGATC
>JBJKQJ010000098.1:0-4097 GCA_046705445.1 Thermoplasmataceae archaeon | reverse complement strand
ATCGAGTACTCGGTGGGATCATTATCTTTGAATGAGAGTTCCATATTTCCGCCCTCCTTCATTTCAACATCTACTTTTACATGAGAGGTTCCTTCTGTTTTGTAGTATCTTGGCATGAGTTTTGTATCAGTTCTCAATCTCCAGACCATATCTATGGGTGCATCTATTTCAAGGCTGTATGTCAGAATATTTCCACTTCTGTGCATTTCCGGTTTTATCACTTCTTTTCACCTCCTAAATAGGCTGTCTGCCTAACAGTAAATAATGGAGTCGTTGTCGAATTAGGCGTAGCCTTACTCCTTATGAGAAAAGTTTTTACACCGGTCATTGCACCAAAATGTTTATGACTTTCAATGTTCCTTGCATCAATAATGAACAATCAACGTATTGCAGGTTCGCTGCTATTTATAGGAGTATTCCTGTTTTCCATGGCCTTACTAATTAGTGAGTCGTTGCGGACCAGCTATTCCATGCACGCTGATTCCATAAGCAGCCTCGGAATAGGTTCAAACGGAGAAATTTTCTATTATTCAATCCTGATAATGGGTGCCCTTGTGGTAATCTCTGGTATTATTCTATTGTCGGGAAAGAAGAAGGAAGCCTGGCAAGCAACCCTGATACTTGTGGGTATTGGTGCATTTGGAGTTGGGATATTCCCATACCTCTTGAATTACCCTCTGCATTCGGACTTCGCTTTCATGGCTTTTATATTCGGCGGCATTACCGCACTCCTCTTTTCAACTCACAAGGGCACGCCGTTAAGAGTTTTCTCACCCATACTCGGAGTTATTGTTCTTGTATCCATTTTTCTTTATGCCACAGGGAGGCTATATGGTCTTGGCGGCGGAGGCATGGAGCGAATGATAGTTTATCCAACTCTCTTCTGGGCGCTTGCACTATCCGGATACCTGATGAGTCGAAAGGAATAATTGTTTAAATCATTCAAAATCCAATAAATCCATATTTCATCTTATTAATTGATACAAGGAAGCCATGGTATATTGTGCGACTTAAAGCACAAAACATATTCATGGCTACAGGTACTTACTTAGCCGGCCAACCAACCATTTCAGGCATAAAATTGGAATTTTCAGTAATTCCTGACTTGAGATAGAAAGAGTAACAATTTAATATAAAATTAAAGTGTATTAAATTATGGATGTTGGTAGAGCCATACTCAGGAGGCTCTCGGTGAGTCTTGTGATATTCTTGATTTTGGTCCTAGCCTTATTCATATTCTGGAGATCATTCAGCAACACCATACTAGTGGAACCTTTTCTGAGTTACCACAGTATTGTTCCAATACAGGTTCAGATACAGAATGCAGAAAATTACCTGGGCATCGGTGTGCCGATATATCTTCAGTACTTCACTTTCCTTCTGAATATTTTTCAGGGAAAGTGGGCCCATCTTATACCTTCAATATCATATACAGTGTTTAACACATTACTTCTGATTCTGATATCATTTCTTTTAGGGGCCCTATTCTCTGGAATAATGGATCGTGTTCGAGCAATTCGCCCACTGAAGGGAACTGTAAGGATTGTAATTTATGGTATGGCAGTTTTCCTGTTTTCCCTTGCAGCACCCCTGCTTATCCGTTACATTACGGTTTTTTCAGGTCTGCAATATTTACTAAACTCAGGATTCCCTGCAGTAATGTTATATCCTTACTGGGTAAATTCTGAGTTACTGTTTTATACGTACCCTATCCTCACAACCAGCCCCACTCATATATTGCTGATCGACTCAATTGTGAATCAGGGAACCCTTTACTTTTATTTTTTCTCTTCACAAATGCTGCCATTGGTCTTTTCTGGTTCCCTTGCAGTGGCTGCTTTCCTGCGTTTTATGAAATCCAGGGCAACCTTCAGGTATGGTTTACACTTTGGTCCGCAACAAACACGGAAAACTGCGAAGAAACAACCAAAAGTAGAAAAGAAGTACATCAGGATGGAATTATTCGGAAAAGCTGGTTATATAGTAATCTACACTGAACTGGTCGTCATTTACAATGAAATTGTTTTCCATTATATAGCAGGACTCGGGTTCTATATATCCCTTTTTTTCAATACGTCGCCTGTCTTCTCCCTGAACGATAGAGAAATATGGCCTTTGAGTTACTGGGTCCTCACATTTGGAATCATCACTTTGATTTCATGGTTTATTTTTGGGATATATCATGATTTTAAGAAGAGCAGGGATGAATCTCTGAATAAAGACTGATGAAACAAGGATTAATCGTCCTGTGAAATAATTATTAGGATCAAGTTGTTATCATTTCCTATGTCCTTCTGGAAAAAAGAGCACCATCCGGATAAGGGAGTCGTCATTCACTACTGCAGCAAACATGATTTCCAGACCCATGACCCGCTGGAAATAGAAGAACACGAAAGGATACACGAATTAGAAGAGACTGGAATGCACTTCGACTAATTCCAATAATTAAAAATAGAATTTTTGAAAATATTAAAATAAAATCTTTTAGACCCTCTTTGGGCTCACAAGTCCACTGGCGGCAATCTCTTTCTGTGGAGTTATTCTCGCCTTTCTTTTGCCCAGAACTTCCTTTCCAAAAGGTACCAGCATGGCGGCAACAAGAAAAGTTGCAGCCGCTATAACGAAAATGTATGTGAATGCCACACCCTTTGGCAAAAGGGATCCAGACGGCAGTGCAATGGCAAATGTTGAGAGTATTGAGCCAGCAATCGGTGCACCAATGCTGCTTCCCAGGGAGCGGAATGTACCATTCATGGCAGTTGCAAGTCCCATATCCTTTGGATTCACTGTAAGGACAATGAAGTTGATCAGAGTTCCATTAAGTAGTGAAAGTCCCGCTCCTATAAGGAATTCGTAAACAAGCATGCCATTGTAGCTTGGAAGCGTTGCCTCAAGAAGGAAACCTGCAGCTGAAATTATTGCACCCAGGATTGAGAGAGGTTTAACTCCAGTCTTGGACACCAGTATCCCCGCAACAGGACCCAGTATAAAAGTTCCGATAGCGAATGGAACCAGAGAGAGGCCCGTTCTCAGAATTGAACCGTTCAGCAGTGAAAGGTACCTGTAGGTAAGTGCCTGCATTGAGAGGAACATGCCAAGCCCTGCAATGGTCAGTATTACATTGGCCACAAGCACATTTCTTACAGAAAGAAGCTTGAAATTCAGTATGGCATCTCCACCTACCCTCGTGTACCTGAGTTCGTAAAGAACTAGGGGGAATAGAAGAATTAGGCCAATCAATACCAGTGACAGGGTCTTCTCGGAGGTCCAGCCCCAGGATGCGCCTTCAGAGAGAGCAAACACAAACAGTGCAAGCGCTCCTGCAAGCAGTGCCGCACCAATATAGTCAATCTTGACGCTGGGTCTCCTGAATCTGGATTCTTTTATGACCAGCCAGCTGATTATGACAAGAGAAACGACGAAAGGAATTGCAGAGTGGTATGTCCATCTCCAGGAAAATTCCTGGGAAACAAAGGACCCAAGTGGAATGCTTATGGCAAATCCTGCTCCAAACATTGCACTGATCAATGCCTGAGCCTTCGGCACAAGCTCCTTTGGAAACTCTTCCCTTACAAGGGCGAATCCAAGGGGCATCACCGAGAGGCCTATTCCTTGAATAGTTCTGGATATGATCATGAAATCAAATGTGGGGGAGAACCCTGTTACCGACACTGCTGCCGCATAGATAATAAGCGTGGCAATCAGCATCTTTTTCTTGCCATATATGTCTCCCAGCTTTCCCACGATTGGAGTTATGGCTACCCCGCCAACCATATACATTGACAGTACCAGGCTTACCTGTGCGGGTGTTATTCCGTTAAAAGTATGTTCAATGCTTCCAAGTGAGGGCGTGAGCATACCCTCGATATACATTACAATGAGAACCAAGCCTACGAGTATTCCCATTACTCTGTAAGCGTATTTCCTGTCGTATTCTTCCATAG
Source organism: Thermoplasmataceae archaeon (assembly GCA_046705445.1). Classification (GTDB taxonomy): domain Archaea; phylum Thermoplasmatota; class Thermoplasmata; order Thermoplasmatales; family Thermoplasmataceae; genus JAJZOM01. The sequence continues at coordinate 153 of JBJKQJ010000098.1, read as the reverse complement.
TTACGTAATCATGTTTGTTTTCTTCCGTAGACAATTTTTAGTCACCTGTGTTTAGTAGAATATTTGCTGCCAATGGCCTCCCTTAGCTTTTCACCAAGTGCGGTCATGGTGTCATTTAGTTTAACCAGTGAATCTTTGGGGATTGAGGTCATG
>JBJKQJ010000097.1:0-3672 GCA_046705445.1 Thermoplasmataceae archaeon | reverse complement strand
GGCTACATGCCCCACGAAAAAGACCAGGCCCGAATCGGGCGGGAATCTGTACCCTTTCAGCCTTGACATTATTGATTCTATGGCAGAAAGCACATTCTTTCTGGTTGACTTTGACTTGATATTGGATGAGGTCGAGAATTCCTCCCTGAGATACTGAACTACATCTGGAATCTGTTTTGTGGGTGGAATGTAAAGTGAGATTAGTTCTGTGCCTCTTCCCTTCAGAGTCTCAAGTTCCTGAAGGGCTTTTCTGAATTCGTATCTCCTTATCTGGAGATCATCTGTTGCCATCCCTAAGAAAATTTATAATTGTATATAACCTTATTTGGCTTGATTTTATGGAATCAGTGGTAATTTCTCTCGGTGGCTCAATCATATCCTCCAATGGTCTCAACCTGAAATTCATGCAGGAGTTTGTCAACACAGTCAGAAAGATGGAAGACAAATGCAGATTTGGAATAGTAGTTGGAGGAGGAATGCTTGCCAGAACCTATATTTCTGCCTTGAGGGAATATAATGTTAATGACAATATTCTGGATGAAATTGGCATTAACGCAACAAGAATGAATGCGCTGGCTCTTTCCTCTTTTCTGCCAGACTCAAATTCCAAGATACCCACAACAGTAAACGATGCGGCTGAATTTTCGAGGATTTACAGGTTTACTGTAATGGGAGGCACTGAACCCGGACATACAACAGATACTGTAGCCACCTTGCTTGCTGAAAGAATTGGCGCCTCCACCCTGATCAATGCCACTTCTGTAGATGGTGTTTACACTGATGACCCCAGAAAAAATCCAAAGGCAAAAAAACTTGACAGAATGACTTACGACGAGGCAATTTCCCTTGCACTGGAGAAGTCCATAGGTGCCGGGCCAAACGTTTTCATGGACCTTACCGCCCTCAATATTGCAAAGAGGTCAAAAATAAAAATATATGTCACTTCCGGCTTAGAGCTGTCTGAATACAGCAATATAATTCTGAAAGGTGAAACAAAGGGGACTCTGATCTCTTAGAAAAGAGCTTCCCTCAAATCGTATTTCACAATTGGTATCTGAAGAGGTTTTCCGTTCATATCCTCATAACTTTCCTTTATTGCTTTTAGCATCTTCTCGGATTGTGCCACCTTTTCCTCAGATGAAAGAACTCCTAGCCCTTCCTTCTCAACTATTTCCATGTATTTTGGATCGTCATTCTCAACTACCGGTGAGAGGAATATCATGTCGCCCCCTTCGAGATACATCTGTGAGATGATGTTGGACGTACCTTCTATGTGGTCTTCACTGAATTTGGTGCCACCCATTCCGACCATGACTACTATGGAAACCGCTATTCCATGATCCTTGATGTTGTTAACAATATTCAGGGTCTCTGTAACGTTAATTTTCTCGTTCAATAGCCTGACCACCTTGTAGCTTCCGGATTCTATGAACACAAATATCCTGTCTAGGCCATGTGCTTTCAGATCCTGGTAATGTATCATGTTTTTCCGTTTTGGAGTGCTGTAGATGTCAAAGGCGCAGAATATGGGGAGGTTGAATTCTTCCTTGAGTCTATCCAATAATGGTAGGAGCTGTTTCTGGTCAAAGTCCAGGGCTCCCGCGTCACCGAGGAAGATTCCCTTCTTAGCTTTGATTCCTTCCCCAAGTGCCTCCTTTACATTCCTTACATGTTCCAGGAAGTCCTCCGGTGTTTTCTCCTTAGTATTTCTTCCGGAGTATGAATTGCATATTGAACACCTGTTCCACATACATCCCTTGGCGAGCTCAAGGTAGAGTGCAGAAGACTGGTCCGGGGGCATGATAGGGGTAGAAGAATAAAAAGAAGTGAGTGTCTTTGAATCACTTTTGAGCCAAGCTAAATTCCTGCTTTTAACCCTGTCCAGGATCTGCTTTTCTGCTTCGCTCAGGGTATCCTGCGGGAAATTTCTTGCCATTTCATAGGAGCGCTCGACAATGCCAACAGCTTCATCCTCGGGGACAGGGTCAACTTGTCTTACATCTCCTTCCCATCCAAGACGATATATGGTGTTATCCGTTGATCGCTTATGCAATACTCCCTGCCTTGTAAAAAAAAGCAATCTGCCCTCGAAATCAAAATTTGCTATCTCTGAGTTGCCGTCTGCAAGTGTTAGAATACCGTTATTTATCCTGAACAGGTTTTGGCTCATTCTATTGGAAATAAGGTTTTTTCTTATTATCTTTCCTAGTTTTCTTGGCTTGAATTAGCTTCGTTGTAGAATTCATAAAAGTGGAAAAAAGTAGGGATGAGGATATTAATCCCTTATTTCACCCTCTGATACAAAATAAGTCAATATTATCAGGCCGACCGCCAGCACTGCCAGGCCTCCTAGCCAGTACGCCACATTGGTAGCCTGGGAAGGTATCACTGTTCCATTGATTATGACAGTTCTGATTGATTCCGCTGCCCAGGAAACCGGATTGTACTTGGCTGCATCCCCAAGCCAGTTTGCCATCATACCGGCTGGGAACATCGCGTAGCTCATGAAAAGCAGGGGAAGGTTTACCAGGTTTACTATACCGAAAATGGTGTTCATATCCTTCAAACGAACTGCAATCACACTGAATATTGAAGTAAAAATCATTGCCACAAGGACTACTGCCGTTATGAGCACAAGAACAGCTTCCAGTGAGAATCCATTTGCCAGCACCAGCCCATTGGGAATCAGAAAAGCGGCACCAATAAGTATTGCAACCTGAATCAAGATTCTGACCATAGCAGCAAGTATCTTTGAGAAAACAATGGAGCTTCTCCTTATTGGTGAGGTAAGGAACCTTCCCATAGGCCCTAGCCTTCTGTCCCAGATTATGTTGACCCCTGAGAACATTGCGGTGAAGAGGCTCGTTATGACCAATACGCCTCCGAGAATGAAAGTTATATAATTTGATGCCCCGTCAAAAATCTGCCCTGCGCCGACACCTGGAACTGAACCAAGGAGCTTTGTCAGGTCGATTGCGCTCCCAAATAATGCAAGCCAGAAGAAAGGTTGAATCAGGCCCGTGAAAAGGAAAACGGGATTTCTATACCATTTCTTCAGTTCCCTGGCAGTAAGTGGACCTAGCCCGCTCATCTCCTCATCCTCCTCATGTTCATCATCATTTTTCTCGCGTCGCCAGCTTCCTCCTGCCTGATGTCCCTACCTGTGTACTGCAGAAATACTTCATCAAGGGAGGGTTTCTGAACGGTCATTCTCATTATGGTAATTTTATTGTCAGAAACATACCTGATTAGCTCGGGTAGAGTTTCATCAGCATTCTTGACAGTAATACGTACTATGTTAGGGCCAAAGTCCTGTGATTCGGTTAAACGGGGAAAAGCCTTGATGGAATCAACTTCCTCCTGAGACTTGAGGGTAAGCTGGATTACGTCTCCCTTCAGGCTTGATTTGAGTTCTTCTGGGGTTCCTGCAACCAGCACATGCCCATGATCAATGATGGAGATGCGATTGGCCAAGGCATCCACTTCCTCCAGATAGTGGCTAGTAAGGATGATTGTCACATTGAGTTTCTTCTGCACATCACGCACATAGTCCCACATCTGAGTTCTTGTCTGTACATCCAGGCCTAGGGTCGGTTCATCCAGAAACAGTATATCTGGATCGTGGACAAGCCCTACGATAAGCTCCAGCCTCTTTCTCATCCCTCCACAATA
>JBJKQJ010000096.1:0-5184 GCA_046705445.1 Thermoplasmataceae archaeon | reverse complement strand
CGACAAGATCTAACAGTTTCTTTTCCACGGACTCGGGAGTTTCAAATTTCACGTAACTATTTTTATCCATTTAGGAACCTCCTTCACTAAGGTAAAGAGGTAAGCCAAGAGCGTATTTATATTTTGTCAGATTACTCTGGGTTCAAGGCTCTGGCTATCCTTTCCTTTTCACTCTTTGATGGCTCGAGCATTGGAGTCCTGTAACCTCCATCTTTTAATCCAAATTTATTGTAGAATGCGTAGTAGTAAGCAGATGGAAACGTGGTACCCAATAGGGAATGAATCAGGGGGTCCACCTGCTTTACCTGGATTTCAGATCCTTTTGAACGGCTACCCATGTCATATTCGTTGTATGCGTTTACAACGGATGATGAGAAATTGGAAAGGCCGCAAACTCCGCCATCTGCCCCAATTGATAGAGAAGGGACTAAGAGGTCATCCTGACCTTGAAGAATTGAGAACTCCGGGCCTGTAAACTTCATAAGTTGGGAGAAGTATCTCATATCAGCTGAACTCTCCTTTATGCCAATAATTTCAGGGTGCTTTTCCTTCAGTTCTTTTACCGTATCAAGCTCTATTCTGGCACCACACAGTTGCGGTATATTGTAAATGAAAGTGTCCTTTTTCACACTTGAGATAAACTCTGAAAAGTGCTTTTTTATTTCATTTTGTCCAGGTGTAATGTAATATGTCGGCATTAGAACCAAGGCATCAGCGCCGGCTTCAGCCGCAAATTTACCAAGTTCAATGGCCTCCTGGGTGGACGAGGACCCCACACCAGCAAGAACTTTCAAACCATTGGCATTTTCAATGACAAACTTGAGAAAATCCTTTCTTTCTTCTTTGCTCAGGAAAGTGAACAGTCCGGTGCTTCCGCATGGAAACAATCCACTTACCCCAATACTCTTAATATATTCTATAAGGGTGCCAGTGGCATCAAAGTCAATCTGGCCTTCTGAATTGAACGGAGTTATCATGGGAGTAATTATGCCTCTATATTTCATAATGGGTAAAACTGGTCAAAGTAAATAAAACTGGTCAACTAGAGTTTGGTGCCGAGATTCTCCGCCTTTATGAGGTCTACCAATGGCTTTGGAATGCCCTTTGACACGAGATAATCCCAGTCTGGTATGATATTCCTCGCAATTGCCAGATTAATGATTTCGTTGGTTGGCATATATAATGTGCCGGGTGCATAGGATGTTCCTAGTAGCCATGGAGGGTAATCAAAATAGTACCTCATGCGGCCAGGAACCACAGCGTGAAGAATCTCATTGAGAATGCCTGCAATACGCTTGTTGTAATACCATTTTTTTGCGGGAGAGTTTACAAATCCAGGATTAGGGGAATAGACCTTCCATTCAATTCCAAAGGCGCTTTCAATTCCCATAAATTCAGAAGTATTGCCAAAATTGTCAAGTTCTGTCTTGGGAGGTATTTCTTCCTTGCCTGTTGAGGCATTTATGACCTTGACTCCAAACCTGTTGTAAAGATTCATTTGCCTCCCAAGCACTCTTTCCAGCTCAGAGGCTTCAGCCGCTGAAACAAACTGGTCGTTCTCAAATTGTTCATTTATCAGTGGAAGGTCCTCAAGAGTGGAGTTCATGATTAGTTTGAGGTAGTAATTAAATCGGTCTCCAGACATTAAATTCCAGCTCCTAAGAGGTTCAAGGTCAAATAACTAACGAAGCTATTTATACTTACCTAATGGGTTGCTCGGCACACATAGGAAATTCCTTGGAGTTGCTTTTTGCACGAGCTAGTTCTTAAATTGTAGTGATTAATAGTGATTATCAGCAGAGTTGAGTCTAAATGAGCAATGAAACACAAATACTCCAATACCTGGCAGATACCTATAAAATCAGAGAAATAGTGGAAGATTTCGCCCCGCTTAATCCCGAAGAATCCGGGGTGTCAGTTTCAACGCTTGCTCCATGGGCTTTAACCTCTATATCTGTCAACACGGGCATTGGTGAAGATGAGGTTAAAAAAACTCTTGAGGGGCTTAAGTCTTTCAATTTGAAGAATGTTGAAAGTGGAAACAGAACCATGACATTGGTGGAAACTACAGTCAGTCTCGAAGAAAAAACAGAGGGCCATAAGATCGAGTCAGATTTACCTCTACCTATCCGGAAGCTCATGAATCTGCATGTATTCCAATTTGTCCAGCAAAAGTATGAGGAGACCGGAAAGCCTGTCAAGATAGAAGATGCCATCTTTGATCTCAAAAACTCTCTCTTTCTACCTGATGATTTTATGCCAGAACACTTAATGGGCATGGTTGAGGGCGAACCAGACTTCTCGGAAGAGGAAGTAAGAAAATCCTATTCTGTGCTGAATGGCGTGACCTCGCTGTATTTCTTTCAAGAAAACAAGTCGGGGGGTTTCGGCCGCATCAGATACCTTTGTCCGGCAGCCTCGGGCAGAATAGAAAATGCACCGTCCAATGAAAAGTTAAGGGAAATTATATCCTCAAGTTTTAGTTCAATTCAGACCCAGAAAAGTTATGTTGATTTCGTCAACAGCAGACTGATTAAAAATGTTATATTCAACTTAGAACAGAAGAATTCACGTGAACTCAAGAGGCCAATGTTCGATCCCCGCAAGATAAAGGTTCTTGAGGAAATGGGCATCGTTGAGAGAGATGGTGAAGTGTCCTCAGTGAAGAACTCTATTGCAGTTGATTACCTCAAGGAATTGTATGCAAAAGCCAAATCAGCCGGGCAGGAACTAGCTGAGAATTGGCTTTCATCAGATGGCAATGTGATTTAGAATGGCCGATTCCCACAGGAACCTGGTTTTGCTCAGTGCCCTCATCGGAACCCTGATGTCAGCAATTGACACAACGATTGTTATTCTCGCCCTGCCCACAATAACGGACGACCTCAGAGCCCAACTTTTCATTGCAATATGGATAATCATAATTTATCTCCTCATGGTCGCAGTTCTTACAACCCAGCTGGGAGGCTTAGGCGATATTTATGGCAGAGGCAGGATTTTCAACGCAGGTTTCCTCATATTCATTGTAGGCTCTGCCGCCTGCGGGTTTTCACCTGAAATTTATACACTTGTTGCTTCACGAGGCATTCAGGCTGTTGGTGCAGCCTTAATGCAGGCAAACAGCAGCGCCATCATCGCAGATCACTTCGAACCAAAAGAAAGAGGAAAGGCATTCGGCTACCTTGCAATGGGCTGGAGCATCGGTGGAACTTTGGGCATAGTTCTTGGGGGTGTGATAACCACTTTCCTGGGATGGAGATATATTTTCTTCCTCAACGTTCCAATAGGCCTGGTTGGTTTCATAATAGGGCTCAAATACATCCGCGACAATAACAGAAAGGAAGCCCGGCTTGATTACAAAGGTATGGCAATCTTGACTGCCATGCTTACAATGATATCCTATGGGGCTACAGATATTGCAGGACGAGGTTTCAACACATTCAATATTTTTCTCATTCTAGGTGGGCTCGCTTTACTTATCCCGTTCGTTTATCTGGAAAGAGGCCTTCCAAACCCTGTCATAAAGATAAGCGCCTTCAAGGTCCAGGAACTTTCCAGATCTTTAATTGCATCTTTTCTGCAGGCTTTGGGATATCTTTCAGTGGTATTTCTTCTCATTATGTATCTTCAGGGTATAAGGGGATTCACTCCCCTCTACGCTTCCCTGCTTCTTGTTCCCGGGTATATCATCTCGAGCCTTATCTCTCCAAAAATGGGTTCCATCTCGGACAGGATAGGCCCAAGGATAGTCGCAACCGCGGGCATATTCCTGATGGCCGCATCTGTACTTATTTATGTTCAGCTGCATGTTGACACTGCAATATACGTCATAATAATCGCATCAATTTTCTCCGGTGTTGGCGGGGCCATGTTCTGGCCTGCAAACAGCAGTGCTGTGATGTCGAGCACCCCGAAGGAATTGTACGGTTCAATCTCGGGGCTTCTCAGGACACTTTCAACTATAGGCACACTGCTCAGCTACGTGCTTTCCATTTCAATCGCTTCTATAAGTGTTCCACGGTATGTAGCCTTCCAGGTTTTCCTTGGCACAAATGCACTCACCGGAAATGTATCAAACCTGTTCCTTGGCGGTATCCACTCTGCTTTGCTTCTTTCCCTGACATTCCTAATCCTGGCAGGTGTAATGTCGTATTTCAGAACAAATGGGAAAAAGGGAAAGAGAACTGAGGAGCCTGTAGCCTCCTGATTCTCTATATAGCAATATTGCCGTAAATCAAAAAATAGGGGAATATGATGGAATTATCTGTCATAGGCTTTAATGAATTCAGAAAGTTTTTTCATGTACTGGTCACGCTCTTCCCAGAACTGGAGGTGTGAACTGTTCCCGAAAACTTCTACCTTTGATGACTTGATTTCCTTATGCATTTTCTGCTGAATCTCCGGTGTAACCTCATCGTATCTACCGCATGTTAGAAGGGTCGGCACCTTAATTTTATGAAGGTCACCCGTGAAGTCGATATCCTTTATGAGGCCTACAATCGTAAATTCACTTGGGCCGTTCATTTTCAGGTATGTTCCTCTTTTTTCTGTCATTTCCAGCATTCTGGTAACTTCCTCTGGCCAATCATCCATTCTTAAAACATGCTGCCGCATGAAGTATTCCGTAGCCTCTACAAAATCGGGATGGTCGTATTCCCCATTCTCTTCGTGATCCTCAATCCCTTTCCTGTACTGTTCCGGCAGAAGAGAAATGAGCCTGTGCATTTCCTTTACTGTATCCGGGATGCTGGACAACCCGCTCGAAGATGTCAGTGTCGTGAGATTATTCTGATATTTTATGGCGTATGCAAGTGAAAGCATACCGCCCCACGAATTGCCAAAAAGGTTGACTTTAGAGTCGCCAAAGAAAGCCTTTCTGACTCCTTCCACCTCTTCAACGGCGTATTCCAGGGAGTAGTCATTTTCGCTCTTGGGGTCATCCGATTGCCCGCATCCAAACTGGTCATAGAAAACCACATCAAAATTCAGTTTTGCCATGTCCTCCAGTGGCAAAAGATAATCATGGGTTCCGCCTGGGCCGCCATGGAGGGCTATCAATTTGTGGCGATTTCCCTTTCCAAAACGTTCATAAAATAACTTGATCCCATTTACTTCAACAAAGCCCTCTTCATGGGCCACCCTGTTTTCGCTCATATGAAAAACTCCTGTTCACTCACTTAGGTG
>JBJKQJ010000095.1:0-6570 GCA_046705445.1 Thermoplasmataceae archaeon | reverse complement strand
AGTGCAGTCATTGCAATTTTCTTCAGAGTCTTGTCATCTGTAGCCTTCAGTGCAAATTTCTCCAGGTATGACTTGGCCTCATTTACTGCCAGCCTGTATCCGTTGGTTATGACTGTTGAGTGAACTCCCTGCTCCAGTAGGGTCTCAGCCTGCTTCAGCAGTTCTCCAGCCATGATAACGGCAGAAGTTGTACCATCGCCCACCGCGGTGTCCTGGGACTTTGCAACTTCCACAATCATCTTTGCTGTAGGGTGTTCAACATCCATTTCCTTCAGAATGGTTGCGCCGTCATTTGAAATAATAATGTCTCCGATCGAATCAACCAGCATCTTGTCCATGCCTTTTGGTCCAAGTGTGGTCCTGATAGCATCTGCAATAGTCTTGGCTGCTTCGATGTTGTTCTTCTGGGCATTCTTGCCCTGCTCACGTGATGTGCCTTCTTTGAGCACTAATATTGGCATGTTTCCTGATAACATTTAGAGATACACCTCAAGTTGTCGGATTAATATGTTCTTCAATATAAACTTTTTTAAAATTTCTAAGTCACAAAATCAGCTAAAATAAGGCATAAACAATAGATTTGAACTAATCACCTGAATTTAGGTCGCTGAGCTTGCGTTCCTTCCTCTGTTCGGAGCGCAACCTTCCCAGTGCATATTCACCGGTGTCGACAAATTTGATCAACGGTGCAAGTGAAGGATTGACTTCTTCAATGGCCCTGTACATGCCTATTGCAATTCTTCTTAAATCCGGATGTGCCTGCGGGGTGGACCTCAATTCGCAAAAGAAGGCTGCTTCTCTAAGATTCATATGTGCAGCCACAGGATAACGGAAGGCATATGGTATTACGTATTGTGCAATGTGAGGGCCGTACCTGTTGGCAATGGCTTTGTATGCCTGTGAACTCTTCTGCATCAGATTGATGTAATTCTCTTTCTCAGCGGTCTCTGCAAAATATTCTGGGATATCATATCCATACCTGTTGGAAAGTGGTTGCCTGTTTATGCTCATGAATCTGTGCCTCTGGAGGTCCCTGAAAGCACCATAGTTGGTTGTGATTTGGAACAGGTATGGCACCGATTCAAAGGCACGGTGCAATTTGTGCCTCCTGTTCTTCCTCATTGAAGCCAGATTCAGAATTATACTCTCCAGTTCTTCCTTTGATTTGGCTGCAACTGCTTCGAAGCTTGTCTTAACATCGTTCTGACCGTTTGAGAATGCAAGCAGTGAAAGAGAGGTTTTCAACGCCTTGGAATTTTCATCTGCTTCAAGGAGTTCAATGAATTTCCCGGGATTGGACGTTTGAACCTGTTCAGTCAAAACGAACCTATCAAGGTCTCTCTTATAGTCCACCAGTTTTTTTCCATGGTCGGAAACAGCGGAATTTATCAGTTCGGGAAGCTCCTGGACAAGTTCGTCGTAAACGGATCTGGCCAAGTATTGTGCCTCGGGACTTTCTGAAGATATCAGTTTCTGAACCAGGTTGATGAATGAACGGCCGTTGCCTGAAATCCCAAGATTGGTCAAAGTGGCGGCAGGAAGAAGGAATCTCAGATCATCCAGGGCCCTTGCCCTTATTGAACTGTTGTAGGATTTTTCAGCGCTGGATCTTTCCTTTTCATCAAGATCATCAAGATAGACCGCTTTTGAATCCGGATCTGAAAACATTATAGTATCAATTGGGTATTTTTTTCTGAAGAACTCCTGTGCTTTCTCATAATTGGAAGCGTAGTAATCGAATAGCTGTACGCAGGTCTCATCGTAAAATTCCCTGTCTCCACCTTCTATTCCGAGCTTCTCAGGTTTCAGGTAAAGGTATCTGCCTTCATGTCTCCTGTCATATCTTACGTAACGGGATGATTTCTCGAGATAGGACAGGCCAACCCTGAGCTCCTCAATGGTCTTTGTCATTATATTGCTTATATTTTGAAGTGCCATTTGCGCAGTTACCAGTTCAGCTATTGATTCATCCCCATACTCCAGGAAAACACGCTTGTAGAAGTCTCGGCCCTTCTCTTCATTGCCCTGAAATTCCTTTTCATAAACTTCCCTAATGTCCAGTGTTGCAGCTCTGCTGTATCGTGAAAGAAGTGCACCTCTGTCAATCATGCGGTCAAGCTTCACTAAAAAGACATCTTTGTCATAATTGGAAAACTGCATTCTAGAAAAAGGATTTAAGTTGGAAAAAAAAGGTTTGCATTTACTCCGTAACAGGTACGAAGTAAACGTCAGTTGGGCTGAATCTCTGGTTTCTGCGGAATTTTGCTTTCACTTTCATGCCTACTTTCAGGTCTTCGTGATCTGCTCCGATCAGTCTGGCCATGAAAAGCGAGTCCACTCCCTCGAATTCTACCATGATAAGGTGGAATGGCGTCTCGGGTAAGAATTCCTCACTTCCAAAATAACACGTGGTAAAGGTGTGTACCTTGCCCTGATTAGGAAGCTGGTACCACTCGGTTTCAGCACCGCACATCATGCAGTGGCCCCTTGGGGTAGCATATGTGTAACCACACTTCTTGCATTTGCTGCCCATTATCTTCTTTTTTCCTAATGCCCTGAAGAATTCCGAGTCCTGGGCATAACTGTGGATATAGTCGATTTCGTAGTGAGACTTCACCACAAGAGGGTCCACACTGTAAACCTCAGTTCCATTTTGTGTTTCAGGCATTTTTGCATTTGGGTTCAGAGTCATTTTGTCGCCTCCATTATTGTAGCCGTAACATAAGTCCCGGTTCCTGCGTGGCTGTGAATTAAACCTCTCTTTGCATTCTTTACTTGAAGAGCATCGTCTTTGAAGTGCTTCTTCACAGAATGCTGGAGCTGCCAGAACATGAAAACAGCCTGCATAATCCCCGTTGCTCCAACCGGGTGGCCGGATGCCAGCAAACCTCCTGATGGGTTGACAGCTATTTTCCCGTTGAGATCAGCCTTGCCTTCTTCTACGAAAGAGCCGCCTTCTCCGTATTTGCACAGACCCAGATCTTCATAGGTCTGGATTTCTGAGGAAGTGTAAGCATCGTGTAATTCGATAACATCAAGCTCGTTCAATGGATCAGTAATACCGGCTCCTTCGTATGCCTCCTTCGCAGCTGTTCTGCCTGCCCTGAAAGAGTGAACGCCAGGGTACTTTAACCCGCTGTAGTCAGATTCTTTTTCATTGGGCAAAAGGGTCACTTTTCCAAGGGGCCTGTCTGCGAGCCTCATTGTGTCGGTTCCAGTTCCAATGCTCTTTATTAGGACGGGGTTGTCACAGAGTTCGAATGCCTTCTCCTCTGAAGCAAGCATAGCCACAGCTGCCCCATCTGACATTGTGCATACATCAAGCCTTGTGAGAGGGTATGCAACCATTGGTGAATTCCTCACGTCCTCCACAGTTAACTTCATTGGACTCTGCGCGTACGGATTGTGAAGAGCATTTCCATGGTTCTTGACGGAAACCTTTGCAAGCTGTTCCACCGTAGTGCCGAATTCATGCATATGCCTTACGGCCATCATTGCATAATAACCCGTGTAGAACCCACCCACAGGATAATCAAAATTGGTATCGCTAGCCAGGGCAATGAATTCATTGCCTTTCCAGGTGTTTACGTGAGACATAGTCTCAAAGCCGTATACTGCACAGACATCCATCCTGCCGGAAGCAACCTCTTCATATCCCGTCTGGAACGATAACCCGCCTGTTGCTCCTCCACCTTCTACCCTCTTGCTGGGCTTAGGGGTAAGGCCCAAATAATCCTGGACCATAATTCCTGACATCAGCTGCCTCTGGAAGTGGTCAGCGAAATAGGAGGCGACGGACCCGTCTATATCTGCAAGTGATATGTTGGCATCGTTTAGGGCATAATCAAATGCCTTCTTGACACGCAGCCTGAAATCCATGTCTGGAGTTGCCTTGGCAAATTTCGTAACTCCACCAGAAATCATGTATACGTTTCGTCCTTTGTGTTTCATAAAACCAAAGGCTAATTGGCTTTATTCTAATTAATCTTGCTTATTCAAAATATTAAAGGATATTCTTTGACCGTTTAACCTAAAAGTAAAGAATATCCCTAAGCCACAAGCTTACATGGGCAATTAAAAAATAAGGTGGGAATTTACAAACAAAAGAAGAATTTAATACGAAGTTTAGTCAAAACGTATTTTAGGTTTGTTCACCTCTTGGTTTCGCACAATCATGAAAGTTATAGTAATTGGTGGGTCCGGCTATATTGGACGTAATATTGCACAGCACATAGAGGCGGAAAAAGTAGCTTATTATTCCAGAAGCAAGAATGAGGAACTGGACAGGGCAGGAATTGAATGGATTCAGGGGGACATACTTGATGAGGAGAAAGTCATGGAATCTGTCAAGGATTACGAAATGGTTGTAGATGCAGCAGGGATAGATACAGAGACAGATCAGAAATTCTTTGATGTAAATGTCAAGGGTGTCAAAAATATAGTGGCTGCACTGGAAAAATATGACACCGACCAGAGACTGGTATATCTTTCATCCATAAATGTCCACTACGGAACCACCGAATTCTTCAGGACCAAGAGAACAGGTGAGGATAATGCCGCACTTGTGAAGAACCACCTCAATGTCAGGCCGTCAGTTGTTTTTGGAAACGGAGATAAATTCACTGAAAAACTGTTCAACCTCACGGCCTCCAGGCTGTCAAAACTGCCTTCCGGAGGATCTATCTCTCCAGTCCATGTGGAAGACCTTGTTAGAGTCATTGAGAGAGCAAAGGACCTCAGGGGATCTGTCGATGTATGCTCAAGGGACAGAATCACTTTTGCTGAAGCCATAAACCTTGCTTATGAAAAGAAAGGAGCCAGGCCCAGAAAGATAATTGAAGGTAAATTCGGGCATAATTCTGCAGTGGAAGCACTGAAGGGGGCCAATGTTTTTACCGGGGAAGAAGTTGACAAGTACCTGCTCAATTTCTACAGGGAAAACACATATCTGGACCGCTTTGTGAAAGAACCCATTTCTTTCAGGGATTACATAAAGAACTACAGCCCATCGTGATGGCAATAACCCATCATCTTTCTTTTATTAAATTAGAAAGGTTAGTTTCTAGCCTTAGAGCATAACGTGCCCGATGGCTTCCCTATATGTAAAAGTGCTGAGTTTTCCTAAATATTTGACAAGATAGTCTGTAATGAGTTCAGAAAACTTCTCATCGGATTTAGCCCTGATAAGATAACCCAATGCCTTGCTCATATGTGCGTGGCTGCTCAGCAGGTGCGCAGCTCTTCTGTCACCGGCACTCATCTTTTCCTTGAGGTCTAGCCAGACTTCGTCGGCATGATTTAGCATCTTCCTCTGCTGGTCCGGGAGTTTTGATTCCGGGTCAAGGAGAACCTGGTAAAGGGTGTCCAGCATATCAAGGAGTTCCCTCGTTGCCTGGAGCCTGACCCCTTCTGCAATTGCAAGCCCCATTTCAGCCTGAGCCATCCTCATTTCAAACTGGTAAAAGAAGACAGGATGGTCTCTTGGTAGTTCTTCCCCTGTGTACTCGCATATAGCTTTGGTGAAATCTTCCTCTTCATTCGGAACTGACATAATGATACCTCTGGAAGGGATAATATAGCCCCTGGCAGATTCGAACTGCCGTCGACGGGTCCAGAGCCCGTAATGCTTGGCCACTACACCAAGGGGCTTTCTGATGCGATGTTGTGGATATTTTTAACTCTTTGCCTTTCTGGTTCCAGTCATTCCAAACCCCAAGAAAGCAAATGAAATGAGGAAGAAGAAAGCCATAAGATATGAGTAGATATTATTCTGACCAGCCATAAGGAAGAGTAGGCCGCTTATGCCTGCTGCTACAATCGTGATCAGGGAAACCATTACGGAAAATATGTAGAAATTCCCTATCCTCGCATGAATTGCCATAAAGAGAGCCATGAAATCTGCAACCACTATGAAAAATGCCAGCACAATATGGGCTGCAAGAACAGGGCTGGCCGACATATAATCTGCAAATGACTGGGTCCCTGTGGGTATGGAAACGTATAGATTGACATACATGCCAAGCAGAAACTGTATAAGCAAAAGCAATGAGACCAGGCGTAAATACTGCGTCAATCTGTCGTACTTGTCCACTTTTATCAGGTATCCTAAAGGTACGCAAGCTTAAATAGATTCATCAAGATAAAGAAAGGTGAAGAACTGGAGCGGCCATATTTACCTTAATGATGATTTCCAGTGGAAAGACCTTGAGAAGGCTTTCACTGAGATTTGGGACCTTATATCCGGTGAAACCAAACAGAACGCAGAAGAAATCCAGTATGACCAGATTTCTCTTGAACTCAACCTTGCAGAATTAAGAAAGAATCAGAAACCCATAGGTTATATAAAAGAGGGGATCAAGTACAAACTTGTTTTTCCGGCAGAGGGCAAAGAAATGATTGTCTACAGGGGAACACTATCAGAGGAAATAAGGGATATAACCGAGTCGGTTTCTAAAATACTCAAGAACAAGAAGATAAAACACCGCGTAGACTTCGATAAAATGGTTCTTTACGAGATCAGGAAGAAGAGAAAATAGATTTCCCCCTGAAATTTTTACCCTCTAATAATAA
>JBJKQJ010000094.1:0-4154 GCA_046705445.1 Thermoplasmataceae archaeon | reverse complement strand
AGGCAGTTCACTCTGAATCTTGAAGAAGCCGAAAAATCTCGAGGAAAAATTCTGTCCATGAAGGGGACAACCATTCTCCCAGGACACGGAGAACCACTCAGGATTGAATAGAGTTCCTTATTTCTCCGAGAGTAGTGTCTATTGTGGCTATTGCATCATGAGGATGTATGCTCTCTTCACTTTTGGATTCAACATAAATGGAAGTTGAATCAGGAAAATCTGAGTATCCTGCTGCAGCCTTATATGCAATCTCCCTGACAATATCTTCGACAAATTTAGGGTTCTTGTGCGCATTGTACACCAGTTTACCCTCGTCAATTCTCTTGAGCAGCGAATAAAGGGACCCTCCAAGTACATCTTCTGCAAGTTTTATGAGGTCATCGGCTTCAACAGCCCTGCCTTCAGGAACCTGTAACTTCAAAGTAACTCTGTTTCTCTGGTTATGGGTAATAGAGGGGATTTTGGAAAGAATTTCCTCATTTCCTGGAAAATCATTTGATATGAGTGAACGTGTGGTCTCCATGGCACACGGGCAAGCGTTGATTCCCTGTACCACGACTCCAACATATTTGTCGAGTTTTTTTCTGTCTCTTGAAATAGTTTGACCAAGGATTTTGTAATTTACAATTATTGGAAGACCTCTCTCGTTTTTCTTCTGGACGAGATAATCTGCGGAAATATTTACAGTGCACTTAGTGGAATACTGAAGTTTTTCCAAGGTTCTTGCAGCAATCTCGGAACTAAGGTCTTCTATGCTCGGAACAACTTTTCTTGAAAGAATAATGTGATTAATAGCTTCTATCTTCCGGGAAAAATCTGCTCCTTTTCTTGATGCTGGAAGATCAACAAAAATATCAATCTCTGTTAGTAAGTCTATTTCGCGTTCGTTTCTTTTTACATGAACCGGGTATTTAATGCCACTTACCCCTACCCGATTCACAGGGATAGTATGATCTGGTTTTCCTGCTTGCACATCTACTAAATCAATCAACTGGAAGGTCCTCTTTTCTTGGTTTCCTGCTCGTATCTCTGTTGGATGCTGGCTTCAAGTTCCTTGTATTTTTCCTCAAGAGTCTTCTGCTGTTTTTCGAGGGTCTTTATCCTGATTTCACTGAGTTCCATCTGCTCTGACAGGTAATCAAGAAGTTTCTTCTTGACAACTACGTCTTAGAGAATGTTACCAACGCTTTTGAATACCGGCGTACCTTCCTTGACGGCCTCAAGTTCCTTCAGGGTCTTGTCCAGTTCCTTGATCCTTACATCTAGCTGGTACTTCTGGTTGGCAACCTGCTCTATCTGGGATTCCATCTGTTGAGCCTGTCTAAGCTGGTTCTGAATGTATTGACTGAGATTCGGTTCCATTACTCTAATTCCTCCATTATATCCTTGACTACCTTGAACCACCTGGTTAAAGAACCAACAGCGGCTCTCAATGCAACGGTATCTGGAGAAGATATATAAATGTAAAAATTACGATCATCCTCTGAAATTTTTGTGGAGGATCTCCCGACGGTGCTTTCAAGATCTGGTCTTATGGCTTGTACATATGTACTGTAATGTTCCCTATCCAAGCAAATGGAAAGCTCGAATTTCATGAATGGTACCAGAGTACATTTCACTATTAAACCGTAGTCTGCCCAAGCCCGTAAAAATCGTAGAAAACATCGAAACCTTAATGTTCTTTGCAGCGTTAGTGCGTCGGGCTCGTGGCCTAGTCTGGATAAGGCACCGTCCTTCTAAGTCGGTGATCGTGGGTTCGAATCCCACCGGGCCCGTATCCCTAAAGTTTTATAATTCCAAGTTTCTTATTTCTTCAATTCGTATCCAACAGCAAAGAAAGGAGTATGGTGCATAATTCACCAATTTGAAGTTATTTGAGGTTAGAATATTTACAAAAATAATTAAGGCTCCTTCATTTTGTATGGTATGTTGTAAACATGGATAACACAGAAAAATCGCTGAAATTTGCCCTTCTTGTAGATGCTGAAAGCGCTCAACATAAACTGATAGATTCTATAGTGGATGAGGTTGGCAAGTATGGGGAAGTAGTAATAAAGAGAATATACGGCGATTTTACACTACAAAACATGAACCCATGGAACAAAGTGATCTTACAAAAAGCTTTTTCTCCGGTTCTTCAGATACACAATCTCTCTGGAAAGAATTCTTCAGACTTCGCCATGGTAATTGATGCGATGGACATTCTCTATAAAAATGAAATAGAGGCTTTCTGTCTAGTCTCTAGCGACAGTGATTTTACAAGGCTGGTTCTTCGCCTTAAGGAAAGCGGAAAGTTTGTTTTGGGGATAGGTAAGAATGACACATCATCTTCACTGGTAAATGCTTGTAATGTTTTTGTTTACACAGAAAACCTTACAAAACCTGACAAGGAGGTAAAGAACGACTCTGACAACACTCGTGAGAATATCGAACATAACAAAGAATTGATTGACCAACTTTTACGAGCATATGAGATGTGTGAAACTGATGAAGAGGGCGCATACCTGACTTGCATTGGAGAATCTGTTAGAAAGGTAAATCCCGGCTTCGACCAACGATCATTTGGTGTTAGAAAACTTACAGATCTCTTTAGGAACTTGCCTAACCTGTTCACATTGAAGGATATTAGTAGTGGTGAGTCATCAACTGCAATTTACATAGTAAACAGAGTAGATAAGAATAGGAAGGCAAAGAAGCAGTGAGATTGGTGTTAATCCATTTATTCTGCCAGTCACCAAGAAATCGACACAAGATTTTAGATGTCACTGAAATTAGGAATTATTCGGAATTTAGGGAGTAGTTCTAAAGTGGGCAATATTACAGAAAACACTGTTGACGAAGATTCTGGCCTGAAAAAAGTAATAACCATGCCAATGGCAGTTTCAATTTACGTGTCGTCAGTACTTGGTGCAGGCATTCTGATTATGCCGGGTATAGCCGCCAAAGCCTCAGGCCAGGCATCCATCGTAGCATGGGTGCTTCTCTCATTCCTGAGTTACCCCTTTGCTTACATATTTGCCAAGCTTGCATCAATCAAACCAGTTTCTGGTGGAATATACTCTTTCTCAAAAGACGCATTCGGATCCTATGTGAGCAATTTTACAGGCTGGCTTTTCCTAGCTTGGTATGCCCTTGGAGCACCGGCCAATTCAATTGCTGCGGGGGAGTATCTGTCATACAGCCTGCCAATGAGCAGACCCGAAGTATACCTTTTTGCAGGTTTCCTTATTCTCCTGGCCTTCGCAGTAAACTACGTGGGAATAAAATTCAGTGCAAGGGTGCAGATGGTAGTAATTGTGGCTATAATCCTCGTTATCCTGGTGGCAATATTCACTTCTGTTCCACATGTAAATTCCGCCCAGCTTTCTCCACTTGTTCCGGACAATAACTTCTACGCAATCGGTACAGCTTCAGCCCTAATAATTTGGGCATTTTTTGGATATGAAAACGTACCAAACCTTGCCGGGGAATTTTCCAATCCAAAAAGGGACCTTAACAGAAGTGTTGTTTTCAGTGTCCTCATAGTGGGGATACTCTACACATCCGTATCAATTGTCACAGTAGGTACTGATGCATACAGCGCAGGGGCAGGCGCCACACCATTTGCTTATCTTCTTTCAGCCTTCTTTGGCACCTACGGTAGTTCAATAACAGCTGCCATAGCCGTCATAGCTGTATTCAGCGCCATGAATGCCTATACTGCAGGGATGAGTAGGGTGATATATGCTGTGTCCAGGTCGCATGGACTTCCACATGCAATTTCAAAAGTTCACCCTAAGACAGGGATACCTCACAGGGCAGTTGTGCTTCTGTCAGGACTCGCTCTTATAACTCTGTTTGGTTATTACCTGCTGAACATTAATCTTGTCCAGGCTTTTCTCATGGTAAGTGGGGTTGCCGGCGTTGTTTATGTTGTTGGCTCAGCATCCGCTATAAGATTGCTAAAGGAGAAGGGAGCACGGAAATTACTGCCCTGGATCTCGCTTGTTGCATCGCTCGTCATAATTTCATTTATAGATTATCTTCTTGTAGTTGCAGCAACAATTATTGTCGTCTCTCTGGCTTATACCCGAAAATATGGAAGGGTTGCACCAGGTAGAGAAAGCGAACAGATCGCAGCATAATGTGGGAATGGGAAGTTATTACTGTATGAG
>JBJKQJ010000093.1:0-3759 GCA_046705445.1 Thermoplasmataceae archaeon | reverse complement strand
TCAAGGCTTTCCAGTTCAACTGGAACAGCAAGTTGGCAACACCCGCAAACTGGGAACCGGGAACTGAAGGGATTGCAGCAGCACCCAATACGTTCAAGGGCGCACTGGAGAGGGAAAAGGAAGCCGGCGCAGAGAGATGGTATCTTAAGAGAGTCAAAGCCTGATCCTCTTGACAGATTGTGCAATGTATAACGTGACAGTGGGAACCATACACCCCTCTGTCATTTGTGTTGAATTATCAAAACTCATACCCTCTCTTGAATTCCTGAGGGATTTGCTTACAACTGAATACATAGAAGAGGGAATGCCTGAATTTATTGAGAATTTCTCCAGAACTGATGAAGTGATGCCTACAGACAAGACTCTAGGGTTTGTGGTAGTCAACAGCAACAAGAAGATGATATCTCTCTCATTCAGCAGTGTGGACAGGAAAGTAAGGGAGGAACTTGTTTCCATGGCAGAGAAATTCAAAGAGATAGGATACGCGGCTGATCTGGATCTGCCCGCAAACTAATTTTTTAATTCGAAATTCTGATCTTCCTTCCGTCCTGCAGAATAGCCATTGGACGGTATTTCAGCGCGAGACAGAAACTTGCATCTTGAAGAAAAAAGTATAAAAGGTTATATAACGCACAAAGATACTTAGCCAATGTTCTGGAACGACATTGGTGGCTGGCTGATTCTTATAGTTGTAGCCTTGATACTTTTTGGAGGCGCCAAGAAGATCCCTGAATTTGCAAGGAATCTTGGAAAGGCCACGGGGGAGTTCAAAAGAGGCCAGGTCGAACTTGAGAACGAGATCAAGAAAGCCATGTATAGTGAACCTGAGGCCCCTAAACCACAGGATGTAAACTATTCAGAGGCTGCAAGAAATCTTGGTATCGATCCCACTGGAAAGACCAATGAACAGCTATCTAAAGAGATATCTGAAAAGCTAAGCAACAGCCAATGATAAGTGATGAAGTAATTCCGATAATCTTTCGGAATTTAGATGAGATACGACATAGAGTAGTCAGGATTTTGACAGTATTTCTCATCTTTTTTGCTTTTTTTATACTGTTTTCAATACGACAGGTTGCATTTTACGGCCACTCATTATATTTTATCTACCCTGATCTTTACCACAACCTTTCTGCACAGTTGTTAACAGTTATTGAACAACGTGTTCTAGCACCAGGAACCGTGCTTTTGATCGTTAAGCCTGCAGATGGGCTGACTGCGGATGCATATATCTCAATGTTTCTTGCACTGCTCTTCACAATGCCCTACATTATCTACCATGTGAGCATGTTTCTTGGCCCTGCACTGAAAAAGAGCGAAAAGGTCCTGCTGAAAAGTATCCTCGTACCGGCCAGTTTACTATTTGTGGCAGGCTCCATGATGGGACTCCTATGGATTGCCCCCACCATGTTCAGTATCTTTAACAGTTTTGATATCGGATTGGGTGCAGAGACCACCATGAGTCTCATGAACTTCGTCTCTTTTCTAGTAATTTACATTCTCACATTCGGCGTGTCATTCGAAGTCCCTGTTTTTATGTACGGGCTCACCAGGGCGGGGATGGTACAGGCGGACACCTGGGCCAAAAACTGGAGATATGCCATAGTTGGTTCCCTTTTTTTCGGGCTGCTGTTTTCCCCTGGCGTAACCGGTTTCACGGAGGTTCTCATGGCATTGCCAATGATAGCCCTATATTTTGGTGGAATATTCTTCTCAAAACGCTATGAAAAAAAGAGTGGAATTGAGGATTCACAGACTGTTTCTGAACCGCTCTAGCTGTGACATGGTAAGGCAGGTTGGGTCATAAATCTTGAAAAACAGGTCATCCACAATGGATCTGTGTTGTGATGAGGTTTCGCTACCGTGTTTTATTATCTTGAAGAGTCTGGATTCAACTTTTCTTGCATGATCAACAGCTTTCTTCTGGAAATTCACGGAATCCATCATCTCAGAGATTATTCCAGCATCCTTCGCTTCATGAGCGTCGAAGATCTTGCCCCTTTTAATTAGTGAGTAAGCTCTTCCTGAAATTCTCTCTGGAACCTCCGGCAATATTCCGGTGAGAGATGGCAGGCCAAATGCAATTTCAGGCATTCCGAATTTGGACCTTTCTGTGGCAATTATAATATCTGAACAAAGTGCTATTTCCAGGCCAAGGCCCAGTGCATATCCGTCCACTGCGCTTATTATAGCCCTTTTTGAGTTCATCATTGTCCTGGATATGGTTGTCCCGAGGGAGTAGGCCTCCCGGATGTGCATTTTATCCGTTATTCGCTTGCAGTCTGCCGAGTATCCCATGCAGAAAGCCTTCCTGCTTGGGGAGGTGATGAGTATGGGGGAATCTCCACTATTGACGGCATCGGTAAGTGCAATAAGAAAATCCCTCAATCCATCGTTGTTCAGGCAGTTATTGATTCCGTTTGAAATCTGAATAACGTTTACTCCCTGATCTTCCTGTAAAGAAACTAAAGGTGTGCGTGTAATTGGCAACTTCTTAGTGATAACACGGGTAATTAAAATTTAGCCCCGAAGGGCACGAAATCAGTACATGGTGAGATTGTATTTTCTGTCCATTTCTTCGTACTTTTCTCTTGTTGAGATGCCAAGGATCTGTGTCAGCGTCTTCATCTCGCCTGAATACTTCTTGTCGTAAATCTCCCTGCCCATCTTCAGCCTCTTTTCATTGTCGTCGAAGAGTACCTGTTCGCCATGCTTCTTCAGGCAGTGTATGCATTCAGCTGCAGATTCCTCTGTGCTTTCAAGATGGCTGAAGCAGTGGTCAAAATCCCTCTTCATTTGTCATCGCACCTCTTAGCGTCGAACTGAGGATATCGCACATTATACCTGTCAAGAGAATATTCCAGCAGATAGAAGAATGATGAGAACAGGTTCTCCCTGTCTCCTGTTATGTCAAGGTAATCCAGAAATGCTGAGAGCACTACTGTTTTTTCCCTGAACTGGCTCAGTGTAATCTGGCCCTGCAGCAGGTTTTCGAGATTCTGCAGAAACTCAGAGTATTCAGTATTCTTTATGCTTGGTTTCCTCTTGAGCGCATAAGATAGGGCCCTTTGCCGTCCCTTTACCACGGAAACAGCGTCATCAAGGTCGCCGTAAATTATTGCACTCTTAATTATTTCCATATCAGACATTATTGGCATTTATATCACCCGAAAAGCCCCGGAGCTATGTTCAGCATTGTGGGGAACCATATGACCAGCACAGATAGTGCCACAGTTACGAAAGCTGACACGTATACAGGTATCCTGACCGACCTCTCCAGCTTAAAGTCAGATCCTTCCACCGGCTCTTTTCCAAACATGAAGAGCATTACCCTGAAATAATAAAATACTGATATTGCGCTGTTCAGAATTGCAATTACAGCCAGCCACCAGAGACCGCCCTCAATGAGTGAAAGAAACAGAAGATACTTGGCGAAGAATCCTCCTGTCAGTGGAATTCCCGCCAGCGCGAGCAGCAGTATGGAGAAACCTACAGCAAAGCCTGGTGCCTTCTTAGCGAGGCCGGAAAGGTCTGACAACTGTATATTGTCACTCTTTACCACATTGAGAGCCACGAATGACCCCCCCTTCATAAAAATGTAGACTATGGAATAGAACATGCCTGCCGCTATTGCCACAGAGGAAACGCTTCCAGTCAGATTACCTGTGGCAGCTACCACGGCGAGAACAAGAATAAGGTAACCGGCCTGTGCCACACTTGAGTACGCCAGGAGCCTTTTCAGGTTGTTCTGTGACAGTG
>JBJKQJ010000092.1:0-4242 GCA_046705445.1 Thermoplasmataceae archaeon | reverse complement strand
GAGTATGCAATAAGGTCGATTTGTGATAGTTTCAGGCCAGAATCTCTTAATGCCCGCCCAACAACAGTCTTGACGTTTTCAGCGTGATGCAGAGCGGCTTCTCTGGGATGGATGCCGCCCTTTGGATTGTGGTAGGTTTTAGACGAATTGCTCAGAACAGAATTTTTGTCCACTATCCCACAGCTGATGGTGTGCGCAGTACCCTCAATGCCCAGAGTTATCAAGCTTTTCAACTGTCACATTAAACTCCCCTATATAAGTGTAAATTTCCGTAAGATTATCGTATTAACGGTTCTGCATATCCGGGAGTTGCCATAAAAGGCTTAAAACCACCAAATTCAAAGATTTAGGAAATAAGGGAATTACCAAGCAATTTTTATTAACGAGATAGGCATAAGCAAGAACCTAGTTACGGTCAATATCATCGTAAGAAGAGAGGTAAATATGGCAAACTCTGTTGCAGTTATTGCTGATTCAAAAAGCGGAAAAACATACAAAAAAGAAGTGACACCAGAGAATCTCAACTCCCTGGTGGGAAGAAAAATTGGAGACGAAGTAGACGGAATATTCTTTGAACTTCCAGGATACAGGCTGAAGATAACTGGGGGAAGCACCAATGATGGCTTTCCTATGAAGCAGGATCTACAGATTTCCGGCAGGAAGAGAATTCTGAGAATATACAACAAGGGCAAAAGGGCCAAAAACGGATACAGGAAGAGAGTCACTTTTCGTGGTTCAGTTATAGGCGCCGATGTCGCTCAGTTAAATCTCAAAGTAACACAATATGGGCCCGAACCTTTGGAGAAACCAGAGGCTAAGGAAGAGAAGAAGGAAAAAAATGGCCAAGCTTCCCCAGCCGTCAGTCAACATAGGCATGGTTGGCCATGTTGACCATGGAAAGAGCACTTTGACCAGGGCTCTTACAGGCACTAAAACAGATATACACTCGGAAGAAATCAAGAGAGGTATTTCAATAAAACTGGGTTATGCAGAGACACCCATTTACAACTGTGAAAACTCGGACGGCGAGGGATTCTTTTCAAGAGAAAGAATAAATGATTCGTGCAAACTCGACAGAGTAGTCTCCTTTGTAGATGCCCCAGGGCATGAAACCCTGATGGCGACCATGCTTTCAGGTTCTTCTATAATGAACGGGGCATTGCTTGTAATTGCCGCTAATGAAAAATGCCCACAGCCCCAAACCCGGGAACATCTGATCGCCCTTGATATAATGGGTATAAAGAACATTATTGTCGTCCAAAACAAGATAGATCTTGTAACCAGGGAAAGGGCCCTGGAAAGTTATAGGGAAATAAAGAACTTCTTAAAAGGAAGTGTTGCGGAGAACTCACCCGTTATACCTGTGAGCGCATATCACAATTCAAACATCGATACACTCTTCAAGACTATTCAGGAAATGATACCTGCACCAGAGTTTGACCCCTCGGCACCCCCAAGAATGTATGTGGCAAGGTCTTTTGATGTAAACCGCCCCGGATGCCTGCCTTCAGACCTTAAGGGGGGCGTGCTTGGCGGCTCACTGGTAGAGGGAGAGCTGAAAATTGGAGACGAAATAGAGATTGTTCCCGGACTACAGACTGG
This sequence comes from Thermoplasmataceae archaeon, assembly GCA_046705445.1. GTDB lineage: Archaea > Thermoplasmatota > Thermoplasmata > Thermoplasmatales > Thermoplasmataceae > JAJZOM01. The sequence continues at coordinate 2,640 of JBJKQJ010000092.1, read as the reverse complement.
GAAGTCTGGCAAACAGGTCTGGGAAAATGTTGTTACAAACATAACTACTCTTATGGCTGGAAAAAGTTCTTATGAGAAAATCAGGCCTGGTGGGCTTGCAGCGGTTGGAACAACCTTAGATCCATTCCTGACCAAAGGGGACTCCTTCACGGGAAGGATTGTGGGAAAAGTGGGACAAGTTCCCCCGACAATTTTCTCACTGACCATTGATTCTCACCTTCTGAAAAGAGTTGTAGGTTTTCAGGAAGAACAGAAGGTTGATCCTATAAGGTCAAAAGAGAATCTAATGCTCACCGTTGGAACTTCAAATACAGTGGGACTCGTGACTAATGTCAAAGATGGAAAAGTGGAGATAAACCTGAAATATCCAGTTGCTGCGTTTGAAGGGGAACGAGTGGCTGTGGGCAGAAGAATCTCAAATCGCTGGAGACTCATCGGGTACGGGAATATAGTTTCCATTTAAGCAAGGCCGGTTGCATAATCACATTTTTCCCTCAATGGACAGACTTGGCACGAAGGTCTAACCTTGCAGTAATTTTTTGCAAGTTCTACCAGCATTCCATGCAGATTCCTCAGCTTGCCAAGATTTCCAGATAGTTCCTTTTCAACAATCTGTTTAACGCCTCTAATATTTGAGCTGTTATCCACGCCTACTCGCTGGAATATTCTCAGAGTGTACTTATCAACAACAAACTCAGGTTTGTCAAGAGCATAGAGTAGTATGCAATCCATGGTTTCCTGCCCAATACCTTTCATCGAGAAGAGAAATGACTGGAGTTCTGAAGTCTTCCTATCCCTCATTCCTCCCAGGCTCCCATATGTTTCCAGTATGGACTTAGAGACGTTTATCAGGGTTCTGGATTTCTGGCGATAAAAACCTGAACTCCTTATAAGGATGGACAGCTCATCCTCCTCCAGGGTGGAAAGCCCATTAAGGCCTTCAATCCCATTTCCTTTCAGCTTATTTAGTGAAATTTCCACATTATTCCATGAGGTGTTCTGAGTCAGAACAGCCCCGATTAGTACTTCATCAGCTGTGTCGGCAGGCCACCAACCTGTCTCCCCGAAGTGGGAAAAGAGAGTATCATAAAGTTCGTCTATAGGAATATTCACCGGGCTAATGATAAAAAATTCGTAGATTAGTCTTTGCGCCGCAATTCGACATGATAACGTCGAATTAAGTATAATCACGACGAAAATGATACTAAGAATATGCATTATTAGAAAAGAGTTATAAATTAACTTTCGATCTCCCAAACATGAGTGAATTCGACGCCATTGTAGTCGGCGGCGGACCGGCAGGCACTTCTGCTGCCATAAGGCTCGCCTCCAGCAAGCTCAGCGTTTTACTTGTTGAAAAGGCAGACCCTCCGGGAAGCAAAAACGTTTCCGGTGGAGTTCTCTGGGGCAACAGTCTTTCGGGCGTAATCCCAGACTGGGAGAAAACAGCTCCTGTTGAAAGGTATGTCAAATCTAAAGGCGTTGGATTCCTCACTGAAGATTCAAGCATAGATATTGATTTCAGGAGCAAGAAGTTTGAATCTACCCGTACAGGATATACTGTGCTTAGAACAAAACTGGATCAGTACCTCGTAAAGAAAGCTAAAGATTCCGGTGCCACAGTAGTTACTGGAGTAACTGTTGACAAACTGTCATTTGAAAAAGGCAAGGTTGTCGGCGTAGAACAGGATGGAGACATAATAACTGCAGATTCAGTCATTCTCGCCGAAGGAGCAAACCCAAGAGTTGCTATAGACTCCGGTATAAGGTCCCCGCTCGGCGACAAGGATGTAGCAATTGGAGTGAAAGAAGTTATAAAACTCCCTGAAAAGACGATCAATGAGAGATTTAACCTGAAGGAGAAGGAAGGTTTCGCTGGCGAATACGTCCTCGGTTTCCTTAAGGGCGGAGTAAGGGCAGGAGGTTTTCTTTATACAAATAAGGACAGCCTCTCAATCGGAGTTGTCATCTCTATGAAGCACCTCCGGGAGAATAACAAAACATATTCCTATGATATCATTGAACAATTCACACAACACCCATCAATTGCTCCTCTCCTCGAAGAGGGCAAAGTTGATGAATACAGCGCTCACATGGTACAGGAAGGCGGCCTTGGTTCTATACCGAAACTGTATGGTGATGGTTATATGATCGCAGGTGACGCTGCCGGATTTTCTTTCAGCAACGGGCTTATTCTTCAGGGAATGAACTATGCAATCTCTTCCGGTATAGCTGCGGCAGATACCATCATAGAAGCAAAGAACTCAAACGGAATTACTGCAAATTCATTTGCCAAGTACCAGGAAAAGCTCATGGATAGCTATGTCCTGAAAGATATGCATACTTTCAAGGGAATAGGGGATGTAACCTGGGGCAAACTGGTTCATGAACAGATGCCTGGACTTCTTGAAAGCGTTCTACTAGGTCTCTTTATGGAGACAGGAGAACCCAAGAAACATGTCAGCCAGCTATTGAAGGATGCCATGAAAAACTCAGGGTTGAAGAGTTCAAAGCTCCTGCTTGAAGGTTACAGGATGCTCAGGAGGATGTAATATGAAGATTGAAGACAGATTATCGCTTTTAAATTATAAGATAGATAAGAGTTATGCACTCTACCGTAATGTGTGCATAACTCTTATC
>JBJKQJ010000091.1:0-3792 GCA_046705445.1 Thermoplasmataceae archaeon | reverse complement strand
ACTCATAAGGGAGACCCTGCCATACAATATGACAGTCTCTGTTGTATGATCAAGGACCCTTCTGAACGGTTCTATCCCGAAATATGAACCGGTGTCAAACGTCCCATTCAAGTACCTTCCACAGGACAAGAACCCACAGAGGGGTTACATGTTTGCGCCCAATCAGCCTACTGCAAGCCTGAATTATCCGTTTCCGTTTGTTGGGGGCTTCTGGGCTTCAGGCGGAAGGGCAGAGACAATATCACATTACCTTGCATCCCACCCGAACATGACCGTACAGAACATGATGCAGCTCCAGTCCAACGTTTCAGACTACTGGGCAAGTATGCTTACCCCATATCTCGTAAACGCACTGAGCGGAATGGCCATGAATTCCACAGAGACCGCAGCATTCAACTATCTCCAGAGCTGGAATTACACCACATATGAAAACCAGGTCGGGATTACTGTATATTGGTACCTCGCCTCCGAGATCTACAATATCACTTTCAGCAAGATATACGCTGACAACGGCCTTTCAGGTGGACAGCTGCCTTTCATAACCACAGAAATCTACATAGTACAGCACTATCCGAACTCAACGTGGGTCAATGGAAATTTCACATCTCTTGCAAGGGATGCATTTGCAAATGAGGTTGCTTTCCTGGTGAACCATCTGGGCACAAACGTCAGTGAATGGAAATGGGAAAAAGTGCATATGCTGGAGATAGCAAGTCCAACCGGACTGCAGGCCCTTTCCATACCGGCTTTTCCCATATGGGGAGGGAGCCACACTGTCAGTGTCGGCTCTGTCCCATTCGACCTGAAAGTGCCTGAACCTTATGTTACAGTGGGTTCTTCTCTGAGAACTGTGGCATCTCCGGGCATGGGCCAGTTTTACGGTGTCATTCCCGGCGGACCCAGCGAGAATATATTGAGCCCGTACTTCTCCAACCAGTTGTCACACTGGGTAAATCACCAGTATTACAACATGAATGACCAGAAGACCCTGGTGGTGATCCGCTATGAATAAGTATGTCCCCTATGCCGGGCTAATCATATCCATTGCCCTCGCCATGGCAGTGGTGTTTACATTGGAGCCCTTATTTGCAGCCATAATTGTGGGAGTACCCCTGATGTTCCTGGAAAGGAAATACTCAACTCTGTCAGGCTTTGTAATTGGTCTGGCGGTACCTTTCCTTATCCTCCTGACATATCCCATCGCTTCGATTGAGAAACTTGCAGGAATAGTAAGCCAGCTGACGGGCATGCCTCCGGATCTGTTGCTGGTGGTATATCCACTCATGTTCGGTGTAATTACTGCCGTATCTGCACTGATGTTCACGGGAATCAGGGAAATCCTTGTTCAGGAGGCACCTGCAAAACAGGAGTGAATCAGGTTAAAATGAGTATAGAATACTCATGGAGATTCAGGTGGCCTGTGTGTCATGATCAGATGTTAAAAATTGGGTTTAAATAACAATTGAACATTATGATTTGCACTCTTAGATGAGCCCTGTTTTAAGGGGAAAAGAGGACATGGTGCTATAATGTTAAGGTTCGGGGCAGTTTCCTGGGACTTCAGGTCTTCTCCTGAGGAATTTCAGGAGAAACTATCGCTAACAGATTCCCAGTGGAAAGAGATGGCCCAGAACTTCCATTCCAACGGTCAGGTACTTCTGGTAACCTGCAACAGGGTGGAATTTTATTTCACGTTTGAGTCAGACGTCATCAGCGAAGATGAACTCAGGTCCGTATATCCGGGATTGCTGCTATCACAGAATGCAATTTCCCACCTGTTCCGTGTAGCATCAGGCCTTGAATCTATGTCAGTGGGTGAGAATGAAATCCTTGCCCAGATAAAGTCAGCCTATGAGGAAGCAAGATCTGCCGGAAGGACTGACAAGCTGATCTCGCTTATTTTCAGGAAGGCCATAAGCGTTGGGAAAGCTGTGAGGGAAAAGACTTCCATATCAAGGGGAAAGACCTCCATTCCTGTTATCGCAGTGGATCTTGCCGGTGAACCCGCAAGACTGAATACTTCCAGGATCAGCATTGTGGGAACCGGTCAGATGGCTGAAACATTCATCAAGTATCTCCAGAAGAATGAACCAGGAAAAATAACAGTTGTAGGTAGGAACCTCGAAAAGGCCAGAACGCTGGCTGAGCTCTACAGCTGCTCGTATTCAGGCCTTTCGGAACTGGAAGAAGTTGTCAGATCTTCAGATGTTGTTTTCACTGCAACTTCATCCAGGAATATTATAATCACAGCCTCAATGGTTGATGGATTTTCAGGTAAAACACTCGTGGACATCTCCAACCCGAGAAATATTGATCCTTCGCTCGACTCTGCACCAGGATTGAAGGTGTATCATCTGAAACATATACAGGAAATATCGCTGGCCAATTCTGGCCTCAAGAAGGAGGAAATTCCAAAGGCACAGGGTATTGTAGAGACTGAGTTTGAAAAGTTCAAGGTAAAACTGAGGGAATTCAGGGCCGAAGAACTTCTCACAAAGTCACACACCTATGCGGAATCAATAGCCCTTATGGAGATAAACCGCATGATCAAGGAAATTGAAAAGGGCATGGATCCTACTGAGGCTAAGAAGAGATCCGCTTCAGCAATGGTTAACAGGATTCTTGGTAATTATACTACGGTTCTCAAGGAAGCCGCAATAAAAGGTGACCTTGAATTCATGGCAAAACTTCAGGAAATTTTTGGCTGATTTCAGTCTTGCCTGGCAAGTTCCTCTGCAGCAGCCTTCATTATTGCTTCGGTCTCACCGATGACATCCTCAGTGTGGGCAAAGCTCACAAAACAAGCCTCGAACTGGGACTTGGGTATGAAAACACCCTTTTGCAGCAGTATTTCGAAGAATCTGGTGAACATTCCAGTGTCTGATGCCATGGCGGATTCATTGTCCGTCACCTTGTTCCTGTTGAAGAATACTGTAAACATGGTACCTGTCTGGTTCACGTTCACAGGTACACCTGCGTTGTTGAAAGTCCTGTAAATCCCTTCTGACAGTCTTGTGGCATAGCCCGATGGATTGGAGTAATCGGAATCCTTCAAAACATCAAGTTCAGCTATTCCTGCAGCCATTGTAATGGGATTTGCGGAGAAAGTGCCCTGCTGGTAGAACTTTCCAGAAGGTGAAACGTTTGACATTATGTCTGATCTTCCTCCAAAAACACCCACAGGCATGCCTCCACCCACTATCTTACCAAGAGTGGTTAGGTCGGGCCTGATACCTGCTATGTCCTGATACCCTCCATAGCTGGATCTGAATCCTGTGATCACCTCGTCAAAGATGAGGAGTGTCCCGTATTCTTCTGTGATTTTCCTGGCTTTTGCAAGGAACTCACTGTTGGGGAGAACGACACCGATGTTTCCCATCACCGGTTCCAGAATGAAGGCAGCAATATGTTTACCGTATCTGCTGAATATTTCTTCAAGCGCTACAGTGTTGTTGAAGGGTGTTTCTATGGTGGCTGCATTGCTAGGAGTCCCGAGGTTCTCAATTTTTGTGGTTGAAAGGGCATAATCATGTGAACCGTGGAAACCACCTTCCACCTTCAGTATCAGGTTTCTTCCAGTGAAGAACTTTGCCAGCCTCAAAGCGTGCATTGTAGCTTCGGTTCCGGAATTGGCGAACCTCATCATTTCCATGGACGGTATTGCATTCCTTATGCGTTCACCAAGTTCAACTTCGAGTTTTACCGGTGCCCCAAAAACCATTCCTATTTCCAGTTGTTTTTTAACACTTTCAACAACTTTCCTGTTGGAGTGCCCAAGTATCATGGGTCCGA
>JBJKQJ010000090.1:0-8041 GCA_046705445.1 Thermoplasmataceae archaeon | reverse complement strand
GGATGGGCAATATGAGGATGTCCACAGCCTCATAGAAGATAAGGTTTAACAATTGACCAGTGCTGGAAATGATTTAAGGGTCTTCCTTTCCAGAAATGATCAGAGCCATTTTGATATTCGCTCTTACTACATGGATTCCTTGCTTTCTATTTCTCACAAGAGCCTGGAAATTGCAGAAATCATAAAGGGCAGGTTTCATGAAATAAATGGATACATGCCTGGTTATACACATTACAGGGAGGCAATGCTGGTTTCAGTGTCAACTAACATCGATCATTGAAGCGCAGTGTTCCTCGGTTTTTCCGAGGACTCGATTTCTCTTTACGACGAGTTATCACGCTTCTGTCCACTTGGATACGGTTCAGGATACGGAACAGCTCTAACCGTCGATAAGGATTCTCTTGCCAGGCGACTTGGATTCCTTGAAGCCTACAAAAACCCTATTTACGGGGCCTCATTCCGAGGAATGGATGAAGTGGACATATCCTTCTTCGAGGTAAAGTTACTTCTTTTCATTTCCCGTCTTGCACAGGATTTGATAATATTCAGTTCAGACGAATTTGGCTTTGCTATACTCCCTGATGGTTTTACTACCGGCAGCTCATTGATGCCTAATAAGAGGAATCCAGACTTTCTGGAAATGATACAGGGTTACGCCTCTGAATCCCTGGGGATTCTCACCGCTTCAATTTCAACAGTAGCCAATAAGGCTCTTGGATATCACCGGGAATTCCAGCTTTCCAAAGACAAGGTGATGGCATTCACTACAAAGTTAATGGATATTCTGGATGCTTTCAGCACATTCTTTTCACAGATAGAATTCGATGCAAACAAATCTAGGGAATTGGTTAAGAACTCAACTCATGCAACAATGGAAGCTTTCCATCTATTCTCTAATGGCACGTCATGGAAGGAGGCTTACCGGAAGGTTGGATCAGACCTTATGGCAGGCAAAATTATAGGAGAGCATCAACCAGATACTTCTATCTCAGTAACAACCCATTCACTTGCAAAAGTGAAGGAAGAACTTGAGAAAAGAAATTCTCTAAGAGGGGCCGTAAAGGAAAGGTTGATTCTGGATTCAAAGGCCTATATAGGATTAAAATAATGTTTTGATCCTTATCTACAGTTTGTCACTGAGGCTTAAAAGGTAACCTCCAAATGCTATTTCCCAGAGTAATATTGGGTAATAGAGCAAACGTTCGACTCCACCTGTGCCAAATATTGCGGCTAGGCCATGAGGTTCCAAAAAATATGCAAAAAGAGAGATCAACCCGGAGGCAAAGGATATCCTGCCCATGGTTCCCCTAACAATTCTCCATGCAACAAGACAGCTAATAGCTCCAAAGAAAAATACAAGCTGGGCGCCTATGGTGTGTGTCAGAGGGTACTCATTCCAGGGTGAAAGGCCCACAAGAATGAAGCCAACACCTGCGAGATAGAAAGGGATAGATGAAAGAGGTTTTCCGTTTTTGTGGAAAAGTCGGTAGGTTCCATATAACCATAAAAGGCCAGATATGACTATGGCAGTGTTCCAGAAGAGCGCCGTGGGGACCCCAGTACCTCCGAGCGTACTAATTGCGTCATTTCTGGTGCTAAACGTGGGGTATACAGCCTGGGAAGCAGTGGTCACGAGCATTGTTATTATACCACCTACTGCGAATCCAGTGCCCACACCCTTACTGTGTATCTTGTTTATGATTTTGTTTTGTGAAGAACTCTCATCCAACTGCACAACACCTTGATTTAGCTCTGCTGAAAACTTCCATAAAGCGGTTCTAATTAAATTTTGTCTGTGCAATTTTTGAGGGATGATTCAGGGAGGTTCTCAACTTCTAAGAAAACGCGCATCCGGAAATTACGCTTACTCCATAAGTGGAAAAATTGTAATATCCGGGAAACCCGGATTTACATTTAATCTGTTGATATTTATTTCAGATGAGCTGCTTTAGACTGTTTGGCATTATGACTTTGTCTATAACGTGTATAACGCCATTGGAGGCCTCAATGTCAGAAGTTACTATGTTTGCGTCATTGACCTTTATTCTTTTCTCAGTCGTCCTGTCTCCATGTATCTTCACGGGTTCTCCATGGAGAGTAGCCATTTCAACAGTACCCGTTCCTCTTATGCTCATTGAAACATCCTTGGACATATATTTCCCGTCAATGACGTGATACCTGAGCAGATCTGCTAGTTTTTCTTTGTCCGCCATCAGGGAATCCAGGGTAGATTTTGGGATAGCCTTAAAGGCCTCCTCAGACGGTGCAAATACGGTGTATTGACCCGGGGAACTAAGAAACTCAACAAGTCCCGCAGTCTCTACTGCCTTCACCAATGTTGGAAACTTTCCAGATTTCACAGCTACCTGTACTATGTTTTCCATAGATGTAAATGGAAAGCTCGTAAATCAATAGGTAAAAAGAAAATGTTCATAGGCCGCTTTTATAGCGCTGCAGGCTGAATTTTTATCATATACACATTGTAATATTCCTTACAGCTTAATTTAGATTAAGGAATCATATTATAATATCAAAAAGCAAATTTATACTGTGCAAGGAGGTTTTAATGGCGAAGGAAAAAGTGCGATCCCTGCAGGACTTACTTTCTCTTCAGGGAAAACTTTCACTCATAACCGGGGCCGCCTCTGGGATCGGGAAAGCTATAGCCGAGAGATATGCCGAGGCAGGTTCTGATCTTAATCTTGTAGACATCGATGGGAAAGGGTTGAAAGATCTTTCAGAAGAAATGAAATCAGGTGGAGTCAATGTCCGGACTTATGAAATCGATCTCTCGAGCAAGGTTGAAATAGATCTATTGTGGAATAAAATAGGCACACGAGTTCCAGATGTACTGGTTAATAATGCGGGGATATATCCTTTTAGAAAATTTGAGCAGGTGGATGAACCCTTTCTAGACAAGATTTACAATATTAACATGAAGGCAGTCTTCTGGATGTGCCAGAAAATGATTACTGCCAGAGCCGATTTAGGGGGCGTCATCATCAACATTTCATCCATCGAAGCTATTCTGCCCTTCAAGGATGGCATGTACTGCTATGGGCCAAGTAAATGGGGGGTACTTTCCCTAACAAGGAGCCTTGCAAAGGACTACAGCAACAAAGGTTTTCGGATCAATGCAATATTGCCGGGCGGGATCAGCACTCCCGGCACAAGGAATGTTGCGAAAGGCTTGTTAAAGCTGCAATTTGGCCTGGTAAAAGATGGAATTGAGTTTATGGCAAGGCTTCCGATGAAAAGGTTTGGTGAACCTGATGAAGTAGCCAGGATTGCTACCGTTCTGGCTTCAGATCTGGCAGCATACGTAACTGGTGCTGCAATTCCAGTTGATGGCGGTTTCCTCTCTGCCTGAACTTTATTACAAAATATAACATATTCGTTCATATGCTGTTTTTGGATTTACGACGACAGAAGTTTACTGCGATGCCGGGCACAAATGGTTTTGCATATTGATTAATCTAAATAGATAATATATTTCAATTTCCTTTTGCCGGTTTTTCGACAAAGTATATTCTTACCAAAGAACCTCAAAGCACACAAACCTTCGACAAATTTTCATCCATCTGTGGATTTATAGATATCATTTCACGTCATGAGTTGATCAAACAATGAATTACACTTCACAAGTGGATGAATCCTGTTTTAGCAGAGACAAAAAATTTATCAATTATAAATTAGCCTCGGATTAATTTTTTATAGGCATGCGTGTTAGTGGCTTGCACTATTAATTAATAGTGTCAGGAAGGCTAAAAATGAAAATTTTAAAAATTTCTGTGATTGTGGTGACCTTTATCTTCTTGGTCACATCGGTCTCGTTTTTATCGACTAGCTCGGCGCAACCCTTGGGAACTGCTACCCAAACTGCGGTTGAAATAGGTAGCACTTCTACATCTCATATCATCAATGCACTGAGCGATCCGGTATTGCCAAGTGGGTTCCCACCAGCTAACTTCACGAACCGCCAGGGGTACAAGTCCCCAGCGGTTCCAGATACCCAACCTGTGGTAATTCCAATTACTGCTTTTGGAATGGTAACTATACCTAACGGAACCTGGGAGACTGCAATACTGAATGTTACAGGATACGACGCGGGCACAGCTTACGACTACTTTAACAGTTTCAGTGTTAATGGTGCTGACGTATGGCTGGGAGTTAATCCAGAAGCTGGAAGCTGGAACGTCAATGTAAATATCAGCCAGTTCATGAGCTTTTTTGACGGGAAAACCTCGATCCAGGTTTCTGGAACTACCCTTGGACTGCACCAGAACTTCAGAGGAATCCAGTACAACAATTACACAATTATGCTCTATCCAGTCCCGCCAGGTCAGTCTGCACCAACATATCCGTCACAGGTGATACCTCTGCACAAAGGCACGACATATGTGAACATTCCAAGCAATACCGTTGCTGCAAAAATACAGTCTATAGCAATCGACAACGAATTCCAGTATACACTTAACCCAGCTTGGGCAGCATATACCTGGTCAGTAAACGGTACAAAGCTGGCAGATTCTTTCATATATCCATGGATCAACTCTGGAGGCATCGATCTGTTCTCTTGGAGACCAGTTTATCCACCATACATGCTGAACCACCAGTGGAATGTAGTCAACCTAACTGACGCTTTAGGCATGATTGAAGGCAGTAATGTCCCACTGCAGGTTACAGGAGCATCAGAAGGACCCGGCATCGGATTGTTTGTTGGAAACCTTTTCCTTTATACACAGAATAATGTGTTGGGTGCAAAGCAGCTTAGCTATGGATTCCACGAAGGGACTCTCGTTAATGTTACGCAGATAACTCCTGGCCTTTACAATGAGAATGGAAACAGCTACAGTTTATACAACAGTTACAGGAATATAACCTACAGTGGTGTTTCTCTCATTAAGACTACGGATGGGTCTATACAGGCGTCATCCTTTACAACAATGAACTTTACAAACCTTCAGTCACTTCCGGATGCGGTGTGGCAGAATCTTTCACAGGATGAGACCACTGTCACTCACGCTAAGACCGTCTATCATGAAGAAGGAACAAACGGGGTAGTTTTGAGCACAACTTCAACTGTTATGCCAGTCGCGTTTGATTATGGTGCACTACTGAACTACCTGTACAGCAGCGGTAATCTGTATTACTACAACTACACGAGTTACTTCAAAAACGTAATGGAAGCTTACAATGTTAGCACATTTACACTTTCTAACTTAAATGGCCATCATACTGCCAACTATGTGAGCACCAGTAACATGATCTACGACACAAATGGGGTCTTCTCAAGTGTGCTTGAATTTGGACCTGGATTTGCGGTCATACTCAATGTGACCTATACCCATCACGACACTAAGAAGGTGTTTAATTCAGTGACCACAGCCTTCGGGCCTGAAGGTTTCACCACGACAGTATGGACCCACGAAATGGCTGCGTTGGGAACAGATCCTTCGTTATATTATGTGCAGAGTACAATGGATCAGAATGTGGTAACTTCAACCACCTATGATCACTTTCCTGGTTTCCAGGAATTCTTTAGCACAGAAAGGTGATTTTGGGTAACTCACCATTTTTTATTTTTTCCTTCCAGCAACCCAAGGGCCCGATTTGCACATACCAATCAAATAGAATTGACCAATTCTACGCACATTTTGTTACTTCAAAGATTTCGTTTTGAGACTTATTGGGCGCTTGAAGAAAAGCCATGTAAACATACTTATCTCGCAGATTTTTTTGTCCCCTCTCCCCACAACAACAGATGTAACCGGCAGGTCAACGTAAATTCATTGGCCTGAGGCGAGTTTAATTGTATTCTTTAGTGTGAATAGAAAGCTTTGGCCCTGAAATTAATCCGGTTCCTACGTTTATTGAGTATATTACCGAACCAACCTGCGTTGGCTGCTGCAAACCAGTCGAGTTGTAATTGTAGGTGTATATGTTTGCAAACTGGAAGTAGAAGTAATCAAGGTCCAATCCCAGGGGGTCGGAAGCATTAAACAGTGATCTGTTGAATTCGAACCCACTTGTCACTCTAAAGGCTCCTGAATAATTTGTGTAATAGGCCTGAAAATCAGTGTAATTCTCCAAAACACAGAATTTGTGCATCACACCTTCTAGAATACTTGAACTGTTGAGATCAACATTATTATATTCAGCCCAGGAAACAACCATGCCAATTTGAGATGTCACACTGCTCCGGACCATCTTGTTCAGGTTCTGGTAGCTCACTTCAGTTTTTGAATGGCTTACCTCGTAGTATCCAACTGAGCCAGGCACGACAAGAATTATCAGGACAGCGAAAACAATTAATGCTCGGTTCATCTCTACCAAGCCCAATAATAAAAAAGAAAAGACAGAATATAATCTTTATCCATGTACTCATACACTCGCTTTTTTGTTGATAATATTACGGATAATTCACCCAGCGCTTTGGCATGAAACACCTCCTGTCCAAGTTCTTTTATGACCTTCTTGAAATAACTGAAGAAGAGCAAGTATTCGTACTCTAAGAAACTAGAATTGAGACAGAACATCTTGATACGAAGGTATCAATATCTAATATTAGGAAAGGATAGGTAGGGAGTCACTTAATTAATTAAGTGGATAGGAAATCGTGGTAAGACAAGGTGCTGACAGGGTATCTAATTATCGTAGAAGATAAATTTATTAATCCAACCAAATTGAGATATCGATGAATATACGGGTACGGCAAGGAACACCCTCCGATCTTCCATTTGTGGCTGAGCAGTATCTGCATGAAGATAGTCCCTGGGATCCATTTGGAAGTGTAGAACGTCTTTCTCGTATACCTCTTGATGGTCTACTTATTGCGGAGGTTGATGGTGAGTATGCTGGATTCTTGTACTGGTTTGAAGGGCACAGACCTTATTTCCAACCTAATCTTGAGCGATTTGCAGATCTAGCCGTGTTGCACGTTAAGGAAGAGTATCGCAGAAGAGGAGTAGCAAAGTTGTTGACATCGAAGTTTATTGAAGATGCAAGAGAGAAAGGTATAATCCAAGCATTTGTGGATACAGACGACGACAACTTTGCCGCCCAGAAACTCTATGAAAATTTTGGTTTCCATCGGTACAGGGCAGTCTTTCATTATGAGCAGGAACTCTGAATTCTGGGCTGGAAATTATTTACAATAGTGGATAGGTAGGGAGTCACTTAATTAATTAAGCGGATATAGCCCATACATATTTACACACACCTGTAGATTACTATAGTAAGCTTTAACTAATTATGATTAATTACATGAACATGGAGACGACCATTCAGATAAAAAAGGACCTTAAAGATAGACTAAACACTCTAAGATTATACCCGAATGAGTCCTACGACTCCGTGATAAGGAGGCTATCTGAACTTGCAGAAGACGAGGAACCTCTTTCCAAAGAAACTATTCAAAGGATAGAAACGTCTCTGAAGGATATCAAGGAAGGGAATGTTTACTCTACAGACGAAGTGAAAAAGAGGCTAAAGATTGCCTGATTACGATGTCAAGTGGACTGAATCATCAGTCAGAGCTTTAGAGGAATTGGACAAAGTTGACTCAGCTAGAATCCTGGAGAAAATGGAGGCTGTCAGCAAGGCACCATTTCATTATGTAAAGCGACTGAAAGGGGTTCCGCTTTACAGCTTGAGAATCGGAAAATACAGAGCGATCATGAGCATAGAAAGAGAACGTCTTGTGATCCTAATAGTTGATATAGGAAGCAGAAAGAATGTTTATGACGATTTGTGAGGTCAAGGCTTACGCATTCAGACAGGTTTTGACAACCTGGTCCATTTTCATAGAACTCTTCTGGTAGTCCCAAGACCTTTGCAAACCCGCTTTTCTCGTAAAATGCAATAGCCTGTTTGTTAATCAGTGGCGTATCTACGACAATGGCTTTCAAACGGTCATTTGGTATTCCGCGGAATCCAGTGAATAAGGATAGGTAGGGATTCGAACCCTAATAGATGGGATCTGCAGTCCCACGCATAACCGCTCTGCCACCTATCCGTTTGCCCGGATTCCGAGCTATTC
>JBJKQJ010000089.1:0-2795 GCA_046705445.1 Thermoplasmataceae archaeon | reverse complement strand
ATTAAACTGGTTCAGGAAATTAAAAAATTATAGGGATGTAGTTTAATGAACCTGCTTCACTCCAAAAGATCTTCACGTACGGTCTCTATCCTGAGAGGTTTGCCTGAATAGTCAACATAGATGTTCTTGAGCTTCAGGTATTCCTCAATTCCATACTTGCTTCCCTCACCGGCCTGACCAGTTAGCCTGAAGCCCGTATGATAACCTTGCGATGACTCCGGTCCGGGCATATTTACATATAGCTCTCCGAACTTGATTCCCTCAGTAGCCCTGAAAATCAGATCAGGATCCGAAGTGAACAGATAGGAGGCCAGCCCATATTTTGAGTCATTGGCGTACCTGAATAGGTCTTCCAGGTCATCAACTGGCATTGCTCCGATAACGGGCCCAAAGACTTCCTCCTGGAATAACTCTGATTTCTGGTCAACGTTTGAAAAAATAGTAGGCCTGTAGAAGTACCCGTCCTTCAAATCTTGGCTGAGTTCGGGGCGATAACCACCCTCAACCATCTCATAACCGCTTGAGGTGGCATCCTGCACAAATTTTTCAGTGGATTCCAGTGCTGCTTTGTTTATTAATGGACCCATATCCGAGTTAGCGGGATCACCCACCTTAATCTTTGACAATGCGCTTGAAACCATTTTCATGAATTTGTCATAAACCTCACTATGTACATAGAGCCTTTCAGCAGCAATACATGACTGACCCGTATTCCAGAATTTAGCCCAAATAAAAGCCCTCAATGCATTCTTCAGATCTGCGTCTTTCCAGACCATATACGGTGCCTTTCCCCCAAGTTCAAGGATCAACTTGGCCATATTGCCTGAAGACTTTGACATTATTCTCTGCCCTGTTAATGTTGAACCTGTCATTGTGACTAAAGAGACTTTTTTGTGCTGCACAATGTAATCACCAATTTCAGATCCTTTGCCGGTAACAAAGTTAAGAACCCCAGGAGGTAATCCAGCTTCCTGAAACTTCTTAACGAGAAACTCTGCTGTGAAAGGTGTATCGCTGCTAGGTTTCAAGACCACTGAATTGCCGGTAAGGAATGCTGGAGCTAGTTTCCTGGCAACCATTGCAGCAGGGAAATTCCAGGGTGTCAATGCCACCACCACTCCATAGGGGACCTTGTACTGGAAAATCTTTCTCTTATCGGTGTCCCCTTCCACTATTTCTCCTGTAATTTTTCTTGCAAATTCAGCATAATACTGAATCTGATCGATTACGCCATCAGTCTCCTGCCTGGCTTCAATAGTTGTCTTGCCATTTTCAGCCATAAGGAGGTTTTCTAATTGGGAGCGCGATGCCTCGATAAGCTTCCTAGCTTTGTAGAGTATCTTGGAACGGGCCACTGATCCCATCTTGAACCAGTCTTCATACGAATCTTCAGCGGCATCGATTGCAGCATTTACATCATCAGTGGTTGCTGCTGGGAAAGTTCCCATTACTTTTCCCGTGGAGGGGTTAAATTTCTTTAGCTCTTCCTCATTTCCAGAATCCACCCAATTGCCATTTATGAGGAGTTTCATGTTTTTATCAATTACTGCACGCAATATATCTTTTTAGGGAAATATATATAAAGGGCCGAAAAACAAAATTTGGCTTACTTTGGAACCCGTAAATTATCTTTTACCTTCTGGCTGTTAAGTTCCTTCAGTGCATGCATACCAATCCACTTGGAGGATTTGGATCCTTTTTCAATTATTTCGTGAGCAGTTTTTATCGCCATCTTGTTGTTTTCGGGAGAACTCTTTCCAATCTCCCTCAGAGCCCAATCTATCGCTTTTCTTACAAAATTACGTTCGTCATCTGATGCTGTTTTTATCAACGCGAGGAACATAGGGGTGAATTCTTTGGTGTACCAAACGGAATGATTCAGGCTTGCGATAAGGGAGAAGGCGGCCCTTTTTGCGAATTCTTCTTTTCTCGATGCCCATGTTGCCAACAGAATGAGAATCAACTGCGGATCTGCATTGGAAACCAGGTTTCCCGTAAAATGGTCACAGAGATCCCAGGAATTTAGGGTTTCAGCCATTTCATCTGCAGCATCCCTGGTCAATTGCTCTGGTGGGTAAACCATGGTGGAAAGTATTCTTGCCTCGTGTATTTTGGATTTCCACAGCCCTTCGGCAATTTCTCTGGATTTAGCCATACTCTTTGAAAGTCTCCTTAGTTCTGGGACTGGGATCCCCAGTGCATTTTCAGAATTGATCCCAAATTTGCCCATCCTCGCTTTATATTCTTTATTAGATAGGCGCCTGAGGCTGTCAAATATGGTTTCTAATTGTATGGGCATGATTGATCAGCCAAGCATCTCATATATTTAAGCAGGTACACCAGCTTTCTGGGTGAAAACATTTCTTCTCAATGTCAGCCTTAGGAGAAGCGAGTTCAGAACTACACTTGTTGAACTTAGTCCCATGGCCAGTGCTGCCAGTATAGGCAAGACTGAATATATTCCAAACCCAAGAACCGGTACCAGGACACCGCCCGCTATGGGAATTAGAGCTGAGTTGTAACCAATGGCCCAGAAGATGTTCTGCCTGACTTTCCGGATCGTCTCCTGGGATAGTTTGATGGCAGAATAGACAAGCGAGATGTCATTTCTTGCGAGAATGATATCTCCAGCTTCTTTGGCGATATCTGAAGCCTCGGAAACAGCGATTCCTGCATCGGCCATCTCCATAGCCACAGCATCGTTGATGCCGTCCCCGACGAACAGTACAAAGTCTCCCTTCTCCTGGTATTCCATTATAATTTTCGACTTCCCTTCCGGATCAATTTCAGAATGA
>JBJKQJ010000088.1:0-4222 GCA_046705445.1 Thermoplasmataceae archaeon | reverse complement strand
AGATTCGAGATCTCCCTCTTAGAAACGGGTGTAACAATTTCAGAAAACTCGTTCTTCAATTGCATCTTATACCGGATTCCCGTTCTAACAATATCCAGTGACGTTTTCCTCTTTTTGTATGACCTGATGAGCGACTTCATTACCTTCATGACCTCATCCTTGTTTTCACCCAGCACCATTGCTATGTCCGCCACAGACATCGGGCTCTCGGATGCATAGAGGATGGCTTCCACCTTCTCATCAAGGTCCATGAACTGTAATAAACTCCAGATTATAATTTATGATCGCTTCTTACTGAACGCTTTGTCCATATTTTCAGGCTCAGTTTAAAGTATATGACCACAATTATCCACTGTAAATTTACGAACACCTGTTCGGTAAAAGTTGATCTATATGGCTGTAAATAGCGTTCAAAATGCAATAAGCACAAATCAGAAACCAGTGAGCCTGTTCTACATCTGGTTCGCAGCAAACCTCACAATAGGGGACTTTGCCATTGGATTTATACCAGTGGACCTTGGACAGCCGGTTTATCCAACTATACTGGCCCTTATAATTGGCAACGTAACTGGTGGAGCACTACTGGGAATGATGAGTGTGATGGGTGTCAGGACTAGAAAGTCGCAGATGTCACTGAGTTATGGTCCCTTCGGAAAAGCAGGTTCTTCCGTAATGGCGTTCCTCCAGTGGGGAAATACACTTGGATGGCTCACTGTGAATCTTGTTCTTGCTTCCTTCGCACTTGAAATAATAATGAAAGGTGTCTATTTTCTCATACCGCTTCTTCTCGTTGCTCTTATAGTCCTAGCACTGGCATACTATGGGCATGATGCGATCAGAAAGTTCGAACTTGCAATGTCAGTGGCCCTGGGAATTCTATTCTTTGTCATAAGTATTGAGACGGTTTTTGATTTTTCCTCGGGTATATCCTATAATCCTGCACCGGTCCTTCCCGTTTATGCGGGATTTGGCATTACACTTGCAGCTTCATTTTCTTACATAATGGCATGGGGACCATATGCCTCAGATTATTCCAGATTTGTCGGTGGGAAGAAGGAAGGGTCCCGGGCATTCTCCTATACATTCCTTGGAGGAGCAATTGCGTCTTTCTGGATTGAACTCCTTGGCATGGCAGTAGCAATAGCCACAGGCAATCTATATGAGAATCCAGCCAGCGCCCTTGCCCATTACATGGGTCAGTACTTCATAGCCGGAATGATCGCACTGTTTCTGGGTGGAATTGCTGCAAATGCACTTAACCTGTACTCTAACGGGCTGTCATTCAATACCGCAGTGAACAGGAGCGGGAGAAAGCTGCCGCTTATACTTGGGACTGCAATAGCCTTGAGTCTAGGATTCATTGGGTACAACAGTTTTTACGGATTCTACGAGAATTTCCTTTTCATTCTGGATTACTGGATTACACCCTGGCTTGGAATCCTCATAGCACATTATTTCTGGCTTCAACCCAGGCTCGAGGCAGGGAAAAATGCTGGAGGGAGATATTCCGGAGCTTTAGCTTACACTCTTGCTATACTAATATCAATTCCATTCATGTATCCGCCTAAGTACTTTGCTGGCCCCATCGGGTTGATGCTCAACGGGGTGGACATAAGCTATTATATCTCGTTCCTCGTCGCTATCCTGCTCTATATATCTTTAAACAGAAGAGGAGTTGTTGCAGGCAAAACAAAATTAGCATCTACCCATTGACTATATGATGGCAACCTTAAGTGACAGAGAAATCCTCTCACTGACCACAAGGGGCGAGCTAATTTCTGAAAATTTTTATGAATCATCCCTGACTCCAAATGGATATGACCTTCGGGTGCAGGATATACGAATTGAGGGCAGGGAAACAGGGAAAGCGGTTATTGCTCCCGGCAGTCATTTCCTGGCATCCACCCTTGAATTCATGGCTCTCCCGGCAGATGTAATAGGGCAGATATGGATCAGGTCTTCATTCGCAAGGAGAGGCATAATAGGTTCATTTGGAGCCGTCGATGCGGGTTATCATGGGACTCTTACCCTCTCATTCCTCAATGCCGGCGAAACTACGCTGGATCTGAAGACAGGCGACAGGATTGCCCAGATAGTATTCCACCGGCTGGAATCCGTTCCCCAGATGGTTTATGAAGAACGCTCAGGAAACTACCAGAACTCCAGAGGAGTAACGATTAAAGGCAAATCATAATACCCAAGGGGAGAAAGTGAAAGCTGGAACTGTTAAGTTTGAAGTTTCGATTCATTCTAAAGCTTCGCCAGAAGATATAATCGAAGTAATTGACAAATGGGAAGATCTCCCAAAATACTGGCATGGCATCCGCACGATCAATATGGCTCCAGCTGGGATGTTTCTTGTCAGATTTGCTTTTCCCGGCGAGGGCAAGATGTCATACATATGTGACCGAGGGACATCATGCTGCACAGAAAATTATCACAGTGGCCCATTCACAGGTTTCAAACGCATTGAAATATCGAAGGACGGTTCCGGTTCAAAAATCACAGCCAAGTGGGACATTCATCTTTCTCTCAGGCTTCTCATATTGAAGGGATTCATCACAAGGCATTTCAGGCAAGGTACCGAGAATGCCTTGAAGAGGATTTCTCAGCAGGCTGAACAGAGTATCGTCATCACTGTTCACACATGATTTGTTCTGGCTTAACTTGTGTCATGCCTTGCCGGGACTTCGTATTCCATCAATTCACGGCTCGCAACAGATTCCGGAAAAATTTCTTTGGCTTCGTTTAAGAGGCTGTCCACTGTTTCGTACCTGGGACTGTAATGGTACAGGAATAATTTGCCAACACCTGCGTCCCTGGCAATTTCTGCAGCCTGCCTGGATGAAGTATGCCCAAACTGGTTAACTGTAGGCTCCAGTGAGGAGTCAGTTGAAGTTTCGTGAATCAGCACATCGGCATCTCTCGCAAAATCCACCATTTCCGGAATGGGCCGTGTGTCTCCAGTGTATACTATTCTTCTTCCAGGCCTCACTCCACCAGACACCTGGTCCAGAGTGTAGGTTTTCCCATCATGTGATATTGTTCCCTTGCTCCGCAACTCTTCCAGTCGCCTGGGCGGTATACCCAAACCATCAGCTTTGGTCTTATCAATCCTGGTCATCTGGGGTTCTTCAATCCGGTAAGACATGGCTGGAACCGTATGGTCATTTTTCATGGTGGTAATGGTGAATTTTCCAAAATCGTAGGTGGCATTCATCTCAAGCTCCCCAATTCTTATTTCGAACTTTGGTCTGAAATATCCAACGTTCATGGCTGCAGAAAGAATTCTGATGGCACCCTTTGGCCCGTAAATCGTCAATGGTTTCTCCCTGTTGTTGAACGACATGCTCTGGACCATGCCTAGAAGGCCAAGGAAATGGTCTCCATGGAAATGGGTAAGGAATACATTGTCTATGCTCATGAAAGAGAGCCTGCTTTTCATCAGCTGCTTCTGTGAACCTTCTCCGCAGTCAAAGAGGTTGAGAATATCATCTATCTGTATTGCAACGGCGGGCAGTCCCCTGCCAGGGGATGGCCAAGAACCGCCTGTGCCTATGAAAGTAATCTTGATATTGGAAGCCATTTAACAGTAATATTATGTTGTTATAAAAAGATGAAATTCAGTCAGGGGGGCGCAGGTAATCCCTCTTCCTTCTTGAGGTGATTCTCTTCTGGACTTTCACTTCTGTTTCCGCCTGTATCTTATTTATTGCAAAAGGAAGCTCTTCAATGGTCCTTATGTTGCCATACCTCCTTATGGTGTCCCAGAGCTGGGTGTCTACCTGACAACCCAATCCAATCATGTATTTCTGAATTGTTTTCTTAAGGGTAACCCCTTTCCTGTCGAAATCAGTAAGTATTATCACTTCGTCATTTTCCTTGGCCACATTCTCGGAAAAATTGACCAGGCTGTTCCCTCCATTCAGAATTATTATGTCTCCCGGAAATTCTATCTTCCTGAGGCTGCCTACATCATTCTTACCCTCCACGATAATTGGCACCTCCTCGTTCTTGACCCTGTATTTCTCCAGTGTTTTCAGAACTTTATTTTCGGGCATCTTTTGTATACAGTGAATCATCAAAATAAATCTGTTGATTCTGGATTCAATCCCAGTACCTCTTGCTTTTTGCGTAGTCCATTTCGCCGCTCAAAATTGCCCTTATGAAATCCTCTTCATTGTGGTACGTTACTTCTAGGAGCCTTGAAGCTGTTTCAGGG
>JBJKQJ010000087.1:0-11498 GCA_046705445.1 Thermoplasmataceae archaeon | reverse complement strand
CTTGAAAAAGAGTTCGTAGTTGCTCCTGGGGTTTTCAACGGGATTAGTGCCAGACTAGCTGAAAAGGCGGGATTTCACGCTATCTACCTTTCCGGGTCTGGGGTAGCTGGAGCCATGGGTCTTCCCGATCTGTCTGTTACAACTTCCTCCGAAGTGGCAGAGGAAATCAGGAGGATATGCAGCGTTTCCACACTACCACTCATAGTAGATGCTGATACAGGCTTCGGGGAGCCAATAAATGTTGTGAGAACTGTCAGGCAGTTCGAATCTGCAGGAGCTGCAGCAATTCACCTTGAAGACCAGGTTCTACCCAAAAGATGCGGTCACCTCAATGGAAAGAAAATTGTGGAGCGGGAAGAGATGGTCAGAAAGATAAAAGTAGCAGTAGATAGCAGAAAAAACACTAATTTTGCCATAATTGCAAGAACTGACGCCCGTTCAGTGCTTGGCGTCGAGGAAGCAATAGAGAGGGCAAACCAGTTTCTCGAAGCTGGTGCAGATATGATTTTCTCTGAAGCACTTGAAAGTCCAGAAGAATTTACTAGATTCGGAAAGGAGGTTAAAGGCCCACTTCTTGCAAACATGACTGAGTTTGGCAAGAGTCCTCTCATGTCAGTTGAAGAACTAAAGAAAGCTGGATACAGCGCAGTAATCTTTCCTTTGACTGCATTCAGAGTTGCCCTCAAAGCCATGAACCAGACTTATGTCGAAATTAAGAAAATAGGAACTCAGAGGCACTATATGGATTACCTGATGACCCGAGCAGAATTTTACGACGTTATAGATTACAATCAGTATGAGAAAGAAGATAGAGAACTTTCAGAAGTAAACGGGAAGTGAAAAAATGGATGAAATAAAGGTTCCAAAAGGATTGACTAATGTAATTGTTGATAAGACTGCTATTGCAACCACTGATGCAACTGGAAATCTTCTTTACAGAGGATACAGGGTTGCTGACCTGGTTGATCACACTGATTTTGAAAGCACTGCATACCTTGTGGTATATGGAAAGATTCCCTCACCTGAGGAGAAAAGAGAATTCACAGACTCTCTTAGAAGAAACTATGGGGTATCTAACGAAGTGAAAGATATAATCTCAATACTAAAGGAAAAAGACATGATGAGAGCGCTTCGCTCACTTGTATCACTTTATCCCTATCAGAGCAGGGACGATGAAAGCCTAATGATAGAGATGGCAGCAAAGTTCCCGGAACTCATTTCACTGTCATATCGCCTTGCAAATGGCCTGGAACCTCTCGCGCCCATAGAAGGGACTTTCACAGAGAGATTTTACCATCTTATAACGGGCAAAAGAGATCCTGAGAAAGCCAGGTATGTCGGGATGCTGATGATACTTTACATGGAGCATGAGTTCAATGCCTCGACATTCGCACTGAGAGTTACTGCATCGACGCTCGCGGACCCCGTAGCATCTTTTACCACTGCCCTTGCTACCTTAAAAGGACCATTGCACGGTGGTGCAAATGCAGAAATACTTGATTTCTTCAAAAAATTCAGGAATGCAGAGGAAGCAGTGCAATACGTTGACCAACAGATAGAGAAGGGAGAAAAAGTGATGGGTTTTGGCCACCGTATTTACAAAAGACTGGATCCAAGAGCCCAGCAGGTGAAAGCAAAGTTGAAGGAAATAGCTGCCGACTCCAAAGTCCTGATGATTGCGGAAGCTGTTGAAAAAAGAATGTGGGAAAAGAAGAGCATCCCAGCTAATTTAGACTTTTATGCTGCAATCTATATGGATGCATTGGGGATTTCCCAAGATTTTTACACACCACTTTTTGCTGCGTCCAGAGTATTTGGATGGATTGCCCATTACAAGGAACAGATGGTAGGCAACAAACTCATAAGACCCTCCTCTGAGTACTCCGGTCCCACTGGTTTAAATCTTCAGTGATGGAGATACCATTTCTATTTTTCAAATCTTATATTATATTGAGTGTAATTTCCTCTCCGGACCTGTTATAGGCTGTAAAATTGTGCAATCCATAGGGATAACCCACTATAATGTGAATAGGCCCTGTATTGGAGAACATGTTTCTATCCGCGTCAGATGGCAATGTAACTCCGGATGGATGCGAATGGGCTGTGCCTACAATGCTGAAATCTATTGGTTTGTTGTAGAGGTAGAAAAGTGTATGGTGATCTCCCTGAATGGTTCCAGGCAGAATGGCGATTTCATAGATCACTTGATTCTCAGCTTTCAGGAAAGCGCCGAACTCAAGCGGAAACGAGTCAAGGGAAGCTTCCATTATGAGCCTTAGCGTCCTTTGCCTAATTGACCACTTGTTTGATGAGTTTTTCTCTGATCTTGTCATAAAAGGAATCTTTGAAAGTCACAAATTCAGCCTTATTTGGCGAAACGGATATTTCTATCTCGTCGTGTTCATCAACAGGATATTCCTGTTGGCCGTCCATGATCACATAAGAATTCTGGTCTTTCCCAGTGAGCCTAATCTTAAGGGTCTGGTCGCCGGGTATTAACATTGGCCTAACTCGTGACCTGAATGGTGCAAGATATGTGATTACCATTGCATGGAGAGAGGGGTGCACGATTGGTCCACCTGCGCTGTAATTGTAAGAAGTAGAGCCTACCGGTGTGGCGATTATAATCCCGTCAGCTGAAGTTTTGTCAAGAAAAGTGTCTCCCGCAAAAACCTGGAATTTTCTTATCTTTGCAGTCTTACTTGTGTGGATTACTGCTTCGTTGGTGCATTCAACGGTATCTATCCCATTGATCTTGACAAGAAGCTTCAGGTTCCTCTCTATATTATATTCTCCCCTGATGATCTTGTGTATAGACTTTTCGACATCACCAATTTCTACTTCAGTAAGAAAACCCAATCCTCCCATGTTAATTCCAAGTACCGGGCCCCTTGCCATCTGATGGGCTCTGAGTGCAGTTCCATCTCCACCAATGGCTATGATTATGTCGGCCTTTATAGCTTCAAGATCAGTACCTTTCACATCGAGGAATTTAGCACATTCCTTGTCATAAATCAGGTTCCAATCCTTTGGCACTATGTCAACTATTCTTTGAACAACTCGAGCACATCTTTCGCAGTTTTTCCTAATGGTGAATGCCATTTTCATAGTAGTTCCGCCAGTGTCTCCCTATTTCTTCCTGCCATAACGTTGGTTCTGACAGTTATGTCCATTCCCATGTTAAACTCTTTGCCTTCCAAATCCAGAACAACCCCACCAGCTTCACGAACAAGCAGGACTCCGGCTGCCACATCTATATTCCTGATATAACTCCCCTTTCCCACGTATGCCATGATGTCCACCGAACCTTTGGCAACTAAGGCCATTTCCAATGAGGCACAACCCAGCGATCTGTGTCTTCCTGGAAGGTCAATGACTTTTCTTCTCATGGAGTCGCTGCATGAACCAACACTTATTGTATAGCCCCTTACAGGCGTTTCAGCGACTTTTATTGGCTTATTATTCCACTTGCTGCCTTTACCCTTTTCTGCATAGAAAATGTCCCCTCTTGCGAGATCCATAATGAATCCTCTGTTCAGAGAATCAAAGTCGTCCACAAGTGTTGCCATCGATACAGAATAGAATGGTATCTTGTTTTCAGCGTTGAATGTCCCATCGAGAGGGTCCGTAAGAAGAGTTTCTTCATAATTTCTATCAAGGAAACCGAGCTCTTCGCTCATAATGTTAAATGGAAGATCATTGTCCACAACATATTTTACAATAATATCTTCACATATTTTGTCGATCTGATGCGTCGCTGTCCCATCCGCCCCGAGGCCTACAACGTTCTTGTCCCACGCATCATCCCTATTTGAGTGGATGGTTTCAAAAATTAATTTTCCAATCTCGGAAAATTTCCCTTGAAAATCTTCCATATGCAATAAGTAAATGTTGTTTGGTAATAAAAAAATATTCAGTAATTTTAGTCAGGGGTTGTAAGGCTTTCCAGAAGCGTATTAAGTCTCTGCGGAAGTCTTTTTAAGGCGTATTCAAGCACTTCTATGGCCTTATATGAACCATCAGTCTCGAATTGGAAGACAAAGTTTGTGTCATCTTCAACCAGCTTAACTGAAGGTATGTCGATCAGCTGAGTTACCATTTTGCAAGGCACGTCATCTGTGAATCTAATTGATTTTGAATCTTCTGCCAAAAGACTTCCTGGGCACTTCTCTTTGATTTCTTTCCAGTTTTCCAGTTCCGACTTATTCACCACGAACTCCCTGTGATACTTGTAGTATACTCCTGAAGTGGCCTGCCATTTGGTATGGCTCTTCCCTCTCCCCATTATTGCTTCACCTGTAACTAGTATGGCCTGTTTGGGGCCAAGTTTCACAATCGGGATATCAGGATCGCTCGGAACCAGTTCTGGATTGCCCATTGGCTGTAAGTCAGCGGAAGTGACAACTGCCGGACCAATCTTGTTTATGGAGTATGACATAGTGCAGAGGGGGCAACCCTTGCCTTCACACACGCATTCATCACGAAAATTCATTTTCGGATCGCTTACCAAGGGGACCAAGGATAACCTGTGCGCAACAATCTCATCAAAAAGTGGCAGAGATGAGTCATATACATTACCCTCGTGGTCTCTTATCTGGCCATGGTGGAAAATCACCCTGTCGATCGCAAGCTTTGGGATATCATCCAAAAATGTCCTTCTTAAGGCATTCGCTACTGCCGGTGTAATACCATCGATTGAAAACCTGATAAATCTGTCTTCGGCCTTGATGATTTTCAGGGACATCTGATTATACTCTCCTTCCCCTCTTTCCGCCTTTTTTCTTGGTTCCGTCGTGCGGAATAGGAGTAACTTCTTCTATTCTGAGTATCTTGAAACCTGCTCTTGAGAGTGCCCTTATTGCGGATTGGGCACCGGGACCAGGTATCTTGGATTTACTGCCACCAGGTGCTCTCACCCTGATTATCAGGTCAGAAATCTCTTTTTCACGAAGTTTTTCTGCTATTAGATCAGCAGCCTTCATGGCAGCATATGGGCTTGATTCTTCCCTGTCGTTTCTTACGACCATGCCGCCAGTTGCCTTTGCTATTGTCTCTGCACCTGTGGTGTCTGTGACTAATATGATAGTATTATATTGTGAAGCATAAATATGCGCAATGCCAGTCTTATTCATTGTTAAGCCTCCTTGGGCTCTTTTTCCTTTGTTTTAGTTGATTTGGATGTGCTCTTTTTTGGCTTCTCTTCCTTAGGCTTTGGTTCCTTAGGCTTAGTGGTCTTTTTTGTTTTTGGTTTTTCCTCGACCCCGGCTTCTTCCGTTGGCTCAGCTTTTGGCTTCTCTTCCTTAGGCTTTGGTTCCTTTGGTTTTTCCTCTTTTAGTTCCTCTGCCTTTGGTTTTTCAGGTTTTACCTCTTTTGCAACTTTAGGAGCTTCTTCCTTGGGTTCGGCTTTTGGAGCCTCTTTCTTTGGCTTTTCTTCTTTTGGTTCTTCTAACTTAAGCTTCTCCTCTTTCACCGGCTTTGATTCCTTCTCAGCAGAGTTGGGTTCCTCTTTTTTCTCCACTATCTTTGGTCTTACTTCTACCTTCGGTTTCTCAGGAACATTCCTGGGCCTCTGCTGTCTTCCAAACCTCGGAGCCTCTCTTCTTGATCTATCCCTCCTGAAGCTCCTTTGTTCTGGTTTGGCTTCTCCGGTAGCTTCAGTTTCCCCTTCCTGTCCTTCTTCCTGCTCAGCCCCATAACCAGCGGGTCCGTTGAGTATTACCTGCCTTATTGGGTGAAGGTCATCAGTAAATGGGGATGTACCATGATATATGATAGTCTCTTCCAGATGTCCCTCTACAAGCATTCCGGGAACCGTGACTCTCCTCCCGTCCATGGTAACATGACCGTGAGTAATCATCTGTCTAGCCTGCTTTGGAGTTCTTGCTAAGTTCTTTCTGAAGACTATTGTCTGAAGCCTTCTGGAAAGAATATCTTCAATTGAAAGTGAAAGTACATCATCCAATGATGCGTTATGCCCAAGAATGTTGTATCTCCCAAGTCTCCTTATCAGGGCCTGGAATTGTTTTTCAGCGTTGGGATCATTTGTTCTCATTCTTGCCTGCAGATCTCTTGCTTGACTCCTGAAGGACTTGAGCATTTCCATCCCTTTCCAGAGTTCTCTTTTGTTCTTTAGGCCGAACTTGACAAGAAGTTCTTTTTCAGAATCAATTCGTTCCTTCTGCCACGGGTGCCTGGGTGTGGAATAAGTCTTATGCGGAAATTTCGGGTCTCCCATCTATTTCACCTTAATCTTTCTTCCTCTGGACACCTACGGTTAGCCCCCTGCGTCCATTTGATCTGGTCCTCTGTCCTCTGACCTTCTTTCCTTTCTCGTGCCTTACTCCCTTGTAAGACTTGACCTTCTTCATGGCGTTGATATCATCATTGATCTGAAGATCATGGTCATTAGTAACAAGATTAAGATCTTCTCCCGTAACCATCTCATCTCTGTGATTGTATGCCCAAACCGGAATACCATCATACTGCTTGGTATCTATGTACTCCCTGAGTTTGTCGAGATCCTTTTCACTAAGTTCCCCTATTTTCTTGCTTTTGGGCAAATCCAGTTTTTTGATTATCATTTCTGATAAACGGTTCCCAATGCCTTTTAAATCGGCAAGCGCGAGCTGAACGGTGCGCTCTCCATCGAGGTCCCTGTTGGCGATCCTCACGATGTATTGGAAATCTTCATTCTTTTCTCTCTTTTCTTCAGCCATTGAACCATCCTTCGTCTAAATTTGTGTTGTCCCTTATTGATTCGTATATTAAGATACTTTCACAAAGGTAACACCATTATCGCCCTTTATTATATGAACTTACTCAAATATGGTTGTGACGAGAGCTAAATTATGCGATTAAATCAGAATACTATGACCTTGACTTTCTTGTTATTTACTTATACAGAGTAAACAATCTGTGGTCATCGTCTCCGTCGAACACTCCAAGTCTGACGAGTGAATCGATCCAGCCATATGAATAATTAAGGGCTGCAAATGCATTTAGAAGGTCACCCTTGTCTCTAAAATGTATGGCGTCACTGAAGTAGCTCTGGATCATTTCCATAGCATTTCTTGCGTATTCTCCCATGAGTGAATTAACAGGTACGGCCATCTTTAACTTTCTGAGGGCTTCTTCTTCAATGGCTATGTACTTTTCCACTTTTTCCTCTAATTCCACATTGAACAATAAGAGTTCCCTAAAAATATTGTTTCTGGTCTGACTTCACCACATTACACCACAGGGGAATTGCAAGTAACTCAATAAAAGAGCGGATGCTTTCTTAATAGGTACTGGAATTTATTTTTAGAACTCCTGAAAATAGGTGGTAGCACAAATAGCGCACAATGGTTTGAATATATTTTGATGCTTTTGTAAACAGGTGCTGGCATCAGATCTGGCAGTTGTGATTTCACTTGAAACTATCATTTGCACATTTCTCTATCCAGCTTCGTCTATTTCAAACTAGAGTGAACCAGTTGATGCCCCGCGCTAAAACAATTTAAAATTTATGGCGAAATAGCCTTTTGGCAATAATCTTGATGCATTAGTTTCTCTCTGGGCAACCAAGGTAAACAAATGTACAGCTTCCGGTCGACCCAACGATCTTCTTTACCGATTCAATGTTTATTCGTATATAAAAATATTATAAGGTTCAGAGAATATTTAAGTACCTACTTCCAATTGCACAGAACCACAATGATTGAAACGATGGAGCTTACAAAGAAATATTCCGACGGTGTCCTAGCCTTAAAGAGCGTTTCTCTGAAAGCAGAAAAGAGGGTCACTTCAATCATTGGCAGAAACGGTGCTGGCAAGACAACGCTCCTCCGAATACTCTCCACTCAATTGATGCCGTCCTCGGGACAGGCGTTTGTCAACGGTGTTGATATAATCAAGCATCCTGATCGAATTAGGAACAGGATTGTAAGTATTCCTCAGGAAGCAGCTCCGATTGGCGTTCTAACTGCATTTGAACAGGTTAAGATGTACCTGGTAGGAAGAGGATTTTCCTTCAGTTCATCGACGCTGGAAGCTAACAAATCACTGGATGATATAGGGCTGAGAGAATTCAAGAATTCACCCACTGACACGCTTTCCGGGGGAATGAAAAGAAAAGTGTTTGTAGCAATGGCCCTTGCATCTAATGCTGACATAGTTTTCCTGGATGAACCCACAACAGGCTTGGACCCGCTATCCAGAATGGAAGTATGGTCTGCTATCAGACAGATAGACTCTGAGATCATACTTACGACACATTATATGGAAGAGGCACAGGAACTCTCCGATGAAGTCATACTGGTAGAAAGCGGCCAGATACTGGAGCAGGGAACTGTTCTGAGTCTTCTCTCAAGATTTGATAATCTTGTGAGAGCAGAGACCACAAGACCATGTGAAAATTGCATCAAAGTTGCAAATACCTATATCAGGTACATACCAAGAAATAAAGTTCAGGAATATGTAGAAAAGGGTTTCACTGTCAAGTCCATCAACCTTGATGACCTTTTCATAAGCCGGGGTGTCAATATTGAATTATAAGTTTACTTTGCTTCTGGCCTGGTATTATGGAATAAGAACCATATCAAGGGGGCCATCCTATATCGTTGCTGCCTTAAGCACACCTCTGGCACTCCTATTTCTGGTTTACATAATCTCCGATGGGTCTCTTGTAAAATACGCCCTTGCAGGAGGTTTTATTGCCATTGTAGCCTCTGTAGCTCTGCAAAGTTCGGGTGACGCTGCATTTTTCCGGCTTCAGCTACGAATTCAGGACCTTTATGTAGCAAGCGGCGTGTCGCCCTCAGATTACATGATAGGGCTAACCCTGAGCTACCTGATGTTCTCTCTGCCGGGAATAATTCTTTATGCAATATTGGGAACTGTATATCACCTATTCACCGCTTTTTCAGTTCTTATGCTGATTCTGGTGCTTTGTCTTCTTGTTGTAGCAACTTCCTCAATCTCCTTCATCATTTCAAGCAGCATAAGACACATTAGAAATATCTGGGGGATTGCAGGCATTCTTTCCATCCTCATGACTATCCTTCCTCCTACGTACTATCCCTATAATGCCATCCCAAGAGTATACCTGTACATACTTTCCTTTACGCCAGTGACCCCAGCTGCAGTTGTAGCCCAGTATTCTTTCGGGCTTTCACCGGCACTTCCAGTTGAATTTATAATACTTGTTTTAGAAACTATTTTGTATTTCGCCCTTGCAAGATTTCTTACAAGGTGGCGTGAAAAATGACTTACCTTACTTTGCTGTAATCTGAAAGCAAATCGTAGAGTTTTCTCTGGGTATGATCATCTATAAGGCCCTCGTCATATTTCTTTGAAATGTACTCCTTGGCCTCCTTATAACCCTGTTTAGATGCTATGGAATATAGGCTTCCTTTAATGGCTCCCCTAACGCTGTCTGGAAGTTCTTCTACTATTCTGTTGAGCATGAAGTTGAATTCTTCAGTCTTTCTCATATCCAGTCTTCTGGATCTCTTATTCTCGGAACCCCCGCGGTTGACTTTAGCTCTATATGGGGTGTTCGGTCTCCTATTAAATTTCCTCATCGGTAAATATTGAAGTCTGGTAGGTTATAAAAATGTTAGTGGTAATCAACGCTCAAACAATATTGAAAATTCAGGGTTCTGCGATAAAGCAGGACTAGTTTCTTTAACAATTACTCTTAGAAAGGAACCCCGGTTACGGAAGCCTTGATCACTATATGCCAGAGATGTGGACCATAAGATTTTACCACCTGCTGATCAATGAAATCAAGTAGGTACCCGAATTGTTTAGCCCTGGAAACCACATCAGCCCATTCCGATTGGATCCCGACAGTATCGACCAGAACATGGAAATCTATTGTGGTCCCTCCCCTGCTGTGAAGCAGGGCCGCAGCAATGTAATCAAGGCAGTCAAAATGCCCCATGATTATATGATCGGCCACCAGTTCCAATGGTAATTTCCTGCAATCACCCTGAATAGGTTTGATTTTTCCCGCCAAGGAATTCAGCTCAATATTTTTCTCCAGGTAGTGGAAGGACACCGGGTTTATTTCACAAGAGTAAATAGTTGAATTTCTGGCGGTAGAAGCCGCTTGAAGTGAGAAATACCCAATGCCTGCAAACATGTCGAGAATTGTCTTCCCGTTTAGGTCTTCCTTTGCTTTGGAGATTCTTATGTTAACATTCCCCGGCGAAAACATGATCTTCGCAGGATCAAGGCAATACCTAATTCCGCCTTCAGGATGAACGGTGTCGCCACCAGGCCCATAAACCAGCCTTATGTCTGGTTCCCTCCTCACGCTGCTGCCAATTCCCATATCAACATATATGCTATCTACACCAATTTGTTCAGCAGTGGATTTCAAAAGTTCAGTTGTCCATGATCTTAATCTGCTGTCTTTGAAAATCAGTGCTCTGCCAAGCCTGATGAATTTAGGAGGTATTGTTTGAAAGGAACCTCTGGACTTCATAAGTTTTCTGATCTTCTCGGTGGGAGAAACCACAATATCCCTGCTTTGAAAAGTTCCAACAGTTGTCCTGTATTGTTCAGGGGCTGCACTCTGTTTCACAGGTATGAAAACACGCTTTCCATCAAATCTGATCTTCAGATCTTTTCTCACTGCGTCAAGACTCAACAGATGCGAGAGTGTTCTATTGGCATTCTCTTTGTCGACAGACACAAACTCACTCTCTTCCAATTCCCCACCTGTCATACCTATGTGTTCAGGCTATTCTTTTTAGCTTAAAAGCCATATTGCACCCATGGAAACTGTCCGCATTTGTACGAGGCCTAGCAGACTTGCTGTAATTCAAGCAGAACTGGTTGCCAGCGCCTTGGCATCCACGGGACTTGCTCCGGAAATAATTAAGGTTCACTCTTCAGGAGATTATGATTCCACCTCCCCTTTGTACAAAATTGGCGGAACAGGCATTTTTGTAGAGGAAGTAAATAAAAGTGTCCTGGAAGGAAGTTGTGACTTTGCAGTGCACAGCGCCAAAGATTTACCTTTTGAATTGCCGGAAGACCTTCAAATTTTGGGAGTCTTGCCAAGAGAGGAAGCTAATGATGTCCTTATTTCTCCCCTTAATTTGAGAGACCTTCCCAGAGGATCACGAATTGGAACTTCAAGCATAAGAAGAATCCATGAGCTGAAGATGTTAAGAAACGATCTGACAGTCCATAATATAAGGGGTAATCTGGACACAAGGATCAGGAAGCTTGAGGAGGGACTTTACGATGGCATAATCATTGCAAAGGCAGGATTGAAGAGGTTATCTGTTGAGGTGAAATTTTTTGATCTCAGCCTTGATGATTTTCTCCCTGCTCCCAACCAGGGGATTATTGCAATCGTTGGAAAAAGAAATTCCCGCTTTGCCCCTGAAGTGGAAAAGATCAGCCATGAAAAGACTTTTCGGGAGATGCAAATCGAAAGGAAACTCATAGGCAAATTGAAGCTTGGATGTTCGCTCCCCGCTGCAGTTCTATGTGTATCAAAT
>JBJKQJ010000086.1:0-5464 GCA_046705445.1 Thermoplasmataceae archaeon | reverse complement strand
CAATTGCAACAATATTCTCTCTGACTGTTCACATAATAGTGAATTCGACGGTATCTTTCATCTACAAGGGAAAGGAGAAGAACCTGTTGGTGCACATAGCCCTGCCGGCTGTTGCAAGCCTGATGTTTCTGTTCATCATATTCTCAACAGTTTACCCCATATCGTTCCCAATAGTGTACGCACCTGTTGCCGCACTGGTATGGGCACTGGTGTCAGTTGGACTGGTATTCGCTGTAAGGACAAGAAAACCCGAAGAATACAAGAACGCCGGTATGTATTCCACAACTGATTGAGATGTACAAAAGCATCGAGACCACAATTAAAGAACTAAGAACGGGGAAGATTTCCCCGCTTACTATTTTTGATGAACTCAACGAAAAGAACAGAAAAACCGATGATTCCATTAAAAGTTATCTTGCTATGAACCCGAACGCCAGGGATTCAGCCCTGGAAGCGGAAATCCTAATGAAGAAAGGTGAAGCACCTTTCATGACAGGAATCCCGGTATCAGTGAAGGACCTGGTAAATACAAAGGGGATTGCAACTACATTCGGAAATGCTTTTTTCAGTTCCAATGTGCCTGAGTATGATGCCCAAGTCGTGGCAACCCTCAAGAGAGCAGGCTGCTATATACTTGGCAAAACTAATACACATGAATTCGCCTTAGGAATGGAAAGTTCCCCAACATCCAACCCTTATGATATTTCAAGGATCCCAGGTGGTTCCAGTGGCGGATCAGCTGCTGCAGTAGCTGCCGATTTAGCCCTCTGGGCAGTCGGGTCGGATACGGGCGGATCAATCAGAATTCCTGCAGCGATGTGCGGGGTGACTGGACTCAAGCCAACCTATGGTAAGATTTCTGCAGAAGGCGTTTTTCCAGAATCCTGGTCACTGGATCACCTTGGCCCGATTACAAGGTTTGCAGGTGATATACCTCTGTTGATGAAAGCAATGGGTGGAGACATTGGGGATGTTGAGTTCAAGAGCACTATTAAGGCAGCTGTTGTGACGGATTTCCTGGAAGAGTGTGACAGCGGTGTACGAAAGGCCATAGAAGAAGGCATTGCCACAATGGTCAATGGAGGAATCATTGAGACAGTAAACATGGCCCCGGATGTTATTGTGGAATCAATGGGTTATCACGAGGTAATAGACACTTCAGAAATCGCTACAGTTCACAAGGATCTTTACAGGAAACATCCGGAAATTTATCTTAAGACATCAGTGGAACAGATTGAAGCAGGGAAAGCAAGAACTTCGGTGGAATATGTGGAGGCGACCAGGAACAGGGATCCTATTTACTCCAAATTCGAGAAGGAAATGGCCGATGCAAGGATTGTTATTGCACCAACTCTCGCCAAGACGGCTCCACTGAAATCTGAAGTGAAGAAAATGTCACTCGAAGAGCACGAACCGTATGTAAAATTCCAGGCACCTTTTAATTATCTGGGTACACCAGTTCTTAACGTTCCATGCGGATTCTCAAACGGCCTTCCTGTTGGGGATGCAGATAATTGCACGAAGGGGCTGTGACGCTGAGGCGGTAAGGCTTGGGATGGAATACCAGAAACTTACAGAGTGGCATCTCAAACATCCAGGTCTGAAATAGAACCTAGAGGGATTCCAGAAAGAGTGCCAGGAGGGTGGTTCTTTCAGCTACCGTGTCTTTGTAGACAAATTCCCCTTCAGCATGGGCATTGCCGCCCACCATTCCCATTCCATCCAGAACCGGGATTCCAAGTGCAGAGGCAAAATTTCCGTCGCTGGCACCGCCAACTACGCAGTCTTTGAGATCCAGACCCATTTCTTCTGCAATTTTCTTAGCGTTGAGATACATGTTGACATTATTCTCGTTCCGCTCCATGGGTGGCCTGTTTAATTCACCCGTAATTTCAATCCTGGCAGAACTGTTGCGCGGTTTCAAATTCCTTATCATGTTGTCAATTCTGGTTGCTTCATCGAGAGTTTCCACACGCAAATCCACTTCTGCAGATGCTTCAGCAGGAACCACATTGCTTCTTGTGCCGCCCCTCATTACTCCCACATTTACTGTAGTGCCTTTCTGGTAGTCAGTCATTGCATGAAGTTCCAGGACCATTCTCGCCAGCTCATCTATGGCATTAATTCCATTCTTGTGGTCAAGACCAGCGTGCGCAGCCTTGCCAATGACCTTTACCTCATACCTGCCAACTCCCTTCCTTCCAGTTTTGACCATTCCGTCTTTGCTTGCTTCTAGGACGATCACACTGTATGCCCTGGAAGACTCTTCCTCTATGAGTTTCCGTGAAGATTCGCTACCAATTTCCTCATCTGATGTGCAAAGGATTCTCAAAGGCCTCTCAATCTTGTGTCCCTGCAGAAGAGCTCTAACTGCCCAAAATCCCTGTATAAGTCCTCCTTTCATATCAAAAACTCCGGGTCCCGTGATTATATTGCCTTCCACGTTGAATGGCATTCTTTTCAGTGTCCCCTCAGACCAGACAGTGTCATAGTGAGTAAGTATCAGTACGGGTTTGTCTTCTGTTCTTCCAGGGATATTGAATAAAAGGTTGTTTCCCGCTTCACTGTTCTTTATTATTTCAGGCTTGACGCCCAACATTCTGCTTCCATATTCTGCTATATATTCTGCAGTCCTGTCAAGCAGGGTTTTGTCAGTGGATGGGCTCTCAAGGCTGACCAGTGCTTCCAGATCTTTCAGGATCTGCTCTTCGT
The DNA here is from genome assembly GCA_046705445.1 of Thermoplasmataceae archaeon. Lineage (GTDB taxonomy): Archaea > Thermoplasmatota > Thermoplasmata > Thermoplasmatales > Thermoplasmataceae > JAJZOM01. The sequence continues at coordinate 2,752 of JBJKQJ010000086.1, read as the reverse complement.
TATTTTTGAAATACTCTGATAGATCGCTCATGATATCAATTCGTAATTCTAATGGACATTGGCTTAGAATAGTTTCCCTGAGTCAGTTGAAACCTGTTCAAGGTATTCAAGGTCTACGTCCACTCCAATTCCAGGCCCAGTATTGGGCTGAATTCTTCCATCTTTCATGCTGAAAGGATTTCTAACCAGGTCTCGTGCAAAATACTTGTCATTAGGTGAAGTATCTCCAGGATAGTCGATAAGGTCACTGCTGGCCAGTGCAACATTGAATGCTCTTCCGATTCCGGTTTCAAGCATACCTCCCACCCATGCATGGCCACCATTCTCCTTTGTGATTCTTGCTATTGCGAGGGATTCTGTGAAACCAGCAGCTCGTCCAGGCTTTATGTTTATTACTTCACCAGCACCTATTTCGAAAGCCTTTCTTGCTCTATCCGAGGATGTAATGGATTCATCCAGGCATATGGGTGTTGCAATATTCTTACGCAGCGTAGCATGATCAACCAGGTCGTCATGATCAAGGGGTTGCTCAATGTAAAGGAGATTGAATTTATCCAGCTTCTTCAGTGTTTCCATGTCTTTGAGCGTGTAGTCAGTGTTCGCGTCCACACTGAGCGGAATTTCCGGATAAGTATCTCTTATAGCAGTGAGAATGGGCAACTCCCGGCCTCTTTCAATTTTAACCTTAATTCTTTTGTACCCTCTTTCTAGAGCACCTTCTATAATCTTCACCATTTTTTCCGGGTCTTCCATTCCAATTGAAACTCCGACATCGGCATATCCTTTTGATTTTCCAATTGCCTGACTCATGGACTTTCCGTCTTTCTTTGCATGGTAATCCCAAAGGAGCATTTCCAGGGCACCCTTTGCCATGTTGTGGCCTCTTACTCTGCTTGCCCTGGTCAGGAACTCTTCCGGGGAGGGGCAATCTTTCATCATATCGGCAAGGTAAGTCTTGACAACGTGGAAAATGGTTTCATTATCTTCATAACTGTAAAAGGGCCCAACGTTTGCAACTGATTCAGAAAAAGCATCCACTCCATCTCCGCTAAGGTGGAAAATGTATGCTACCCTATTTGTTTCTGTTCCAAAACTCGTAGTAAACGGTGCCTTCAATGGCATACTGAATTTATGATATGTGAGACTGACTGACACGGTAGACAATTTGTTGACTATATATAATCCTTGTTTTAATGTTAAAATTGCAGGATTTGAAAATTAAGTTCCCTAAAAAGGTGTAAAGAAATAAAAAATAAAAATAAAAAGGTGGAAAATTACTTGTCACATTTTCCTGTGGGGCAGGCAGGATCAAATGTGGCACTGAGTTTCAGGTATTTGTCCGGAACGGAAGTCATGAGTTCAATGGTCTGCTTCTCTGCTTCGGGTTGTTTTGGTGGAGGAGCAGCCTTCTTTTCCTCTTTTCTTGACTTCGTTCCACTGTAGAGGACCTGTTCTGTTTTGCTTCTGTCCCTGTATACTGTGATCCCCTTGCAGTGAAGTTCATGTGCCATCAGGTATGCCTTCCCAATGTCCTGGGGTGTTGCATCAGATGGGAGGTTGATGGTTTTGGAAACACCAGAATCACAGTATCTCTGGAATGTAGCCTGCATAAGGACATGCCACTCGGGGTCAATTTCATGCGCCGTGACAAATATCTTCTTTATGTCATCCGGCAGATCCACATCATGGAGGTTTCCTGTCCTGGCCACCTCATGCATCAGGTCTTCTGAAAACAGGTTTCTATCCTTGAGCATCTGCTCGAAGATCGGGTTGACTTCCATCAGTTCCTGCCCGTTGAGTACATGCCTTACGAATGCAATTGCAAACAGTGGCTCTATTGAAGAGGAACAGTTTGCAATGATTGAAATGGTTCCAGTTGGAGCTATTGTTGTGGTTGTTGAATTCCTTCTCTTGTTACCCATTTCATCATAGGTTGAGCCGTACCAACCCGGGAATACTCCTCTCTCTTCTGCTAGTATTGTTGATTCGGAGTGAGACACATCTTCCAGGAAGCTCATGACTCACTCGGCCATTTCTAGCCCTTCGCCGCTGTTGTATGGAACACCAAGCAGGACAAGCAGGTCTGCAAAGCCCATGTATCCAAGGCCGATCTTCCTAGTTGTCCTCGCCATCTTCTCTATCTTGTCACCAGGGACTTTGTTGGCATCTATGACATTATCAAGGAACTTTGTCGAAAGGTGGACAACTTCCTTGAGGTGTTCCCAGTCAACTTCTCCGTCTTTCACGAACTTTCCAAGGTTGATTGAGCCAAGGTTGCATGGTTCGTAGGGCATTAATGGCTGCTCTCCGCATGGGTTTGTTGCCTCAATATCGGCAAGGTGCCTTACGGGATTCTTCCTGTTGATTTCATCAAGGAATATCAGTCCTGGATCGGCAGTCTGCCATGCTTTGTTTATGATGGTTTCCCACATGGTCTTGGCCTTTATCCTGTTCATGACCTTCCCACTTCTGGGGCTTTTGAGCTCTACATATTCATCTGCATCCAGTTTCTCAAAGAAATCATCGGTCATGCCAACAGATATGTTGAAATTGCTGAGTATGGTGTTTTCAGCATCCTTGCTCATTATGAATTCCATGATGTCAGGGTGGTCATACCTGAGTATTCCCATATTGGCACCTCTTCACTTGCCACCCTGTTTGATAACATCAGTAGTTATGTCAAAGATCTTCATGAACGAAACAGGGCCGGATGCGACTCCCTTTGTTGAACCAACAAGGTCATCTTTCTCCC
>JBJKQJ010000085.1:0-4572 GCA_046705445.1 Thermoplasmataceae archaeon | reverse complement strand
TACTGATCTCGAAATCATTTGCGAATCTGATTTCGGGATACCTGTTTCTTTCCTCAGACATTATCATTCTTGGAATCACCTATTTGATGCATAAGATGTAATGTTATTAAAATAGTTTTGTAGTGTTTTGAGCGAAGTAGGGTCAAACATTAGTAGTTTTTTTGATAACAATATGGTCATTTTATGTATATTCATGTAAACCGCTGATGCACAACCTCCAGAAGTTTACAATATATAACTATTGTTGTATTTGTTGCTTTAATTGCAACAAAGCAATTACACATCTTAAAGTCGCGCTCGAGCCTGTGTTTAACGGCATGTAGGTACATTTAGGAAACAAAATTGGGCATAAATTTCGCTTTCATTGCTAAAACTAAGGTCAACTTTGTGTTTTTATTACTGGGAGCCGCACCTCATATATTAGGTCTAATTTTAAATATGATAAAAGTAGAAACCTGAAATTTGATTTGAGGCCATTTAACAGTGATTTCCATTATTCAAGAAAAGGCATTTCAATCGTAGAACTCGAATTTCAGGTCTATTTTTGGAATTGTTCGAACCGACTAATATCAGAGCTACCTAGCAAAAATTAATATTAAAAAGACGATGTCAGAGCCAAGCGGGTGTGGTGAAGCCTGGTAACACGCGAGCTTGCCAAGCTCGTGCCTCGGGTCCAAAACCCGGCACCCGCATCTAATGTTTTTGAAAGCCCTATTTTGTGAGCCCATCATTTTTTGAAGCTACCTGGCTCTTGGTTGATGCATATTTATTGCTACCGATAATTATATATTTGAACCAATGTATTTTCATTCTGGGAGAGTTTATGCCAAATAGGTCAGATAGAGTACATATTGTAAGAACCGAGGAAGCTACTACTTCACGAATGCGCAGGAGATTCTTCATTATTCTCAAAAAGGATCGACGTGTAAAACTTTCCGTGGGGCTTATACCGGTTTTTGTCACTTTATTCTTACTGGCCGCATATGTTTATCCGGTGATTTCCCAATATCCAGGTGCGACTAGTACAGAGAACTTTTATCTGAATACTGGATCGCAAAGGACCCTTACTTATATTGTGGATCTGCCCACAGGTGCGGAGTTTAACATTAATACAACCCTTTCAGTCGGGACTGAAGCGAATTTCACTCTTACTGAACAATCTTATTCGACCAATGGGCTAGGTAAAGTCGTCACAATTGCGTCCGGAACTTTGACTTCTGCTGAATCTTACACCTATAAGAATTCCGGACCGGCAGAGGTCGCAAAGTACACTGTGTCTGTTACAAACGACAATGGAGGGTACTCGAAAGAAACTGTAAATTTTGCATTCAGTTCTTATTTTACGGTCCTTGTAAATCCATATCTTATGGCTGCTGGTATTATGACCCTGGTTGTAGCTGCAACTATTATGGGCCTTACCATGACTAGTATTAGTAAAAAACAGGATTCATATTTCAATAAGGTAGACGTAGAACTCCTAAACTCAAAAAGAAGCAGGTCCCACAAGACTTCTTTCAGATATGAAGCAACTGGTGATAACCCCATTCATCCACTGGTATTCCTTGCATTTTCAATGGCCTTCATTGCCATAGGGTTTTTACTCAATCGTGGAACTTATGCATTGGCCCTTTTGAGTTATGCGTTCATGGCTTTGGGCGGAGCCATATTCCTTGGAGCAATACTATTCTGGATTATGAGAATGGAGTGACAGCCATTCAGGTATCTGAACCTGCGCATGATTAGATGATATCCTGCTTCACATGCATTGTGAAAATTCATACTAAAAAGATTGGATAACTCAGACTACTCTTATTTATGAATAAAATAGTGTAAATATCCTTTCAAATTTATATCTAGAGTGGAGGAATATGTGTGGGTATCATTTTCGCTGTACGGAAGGAACAACTAGACGGTGAAAAGCGCGTGGCCGTTGTACCTGAAGCAGTTCAGAAACTGAAAAATTCTGGACTGGAGGTAATGGTGGAAAAAAATGCTGGCATGGGTTCGTATTTCACAGATGATATGTACACAGAAGCAGGCGCTGTTATTGTAGACAGTCGCATTAAGCTTTTCAGTTCTGCTGACATTGTTGGCACTGTCCAATGCCCTAGTGTGGAAGATCTCGATGTCATGAAAGAAGGAGCCATCGTGATCGGAAGAGTTCCATCGGATAGAATAGAATTACTGGCTAAAAAGGCTGATTCAAGGAAAATTACATTATTTTCCCTTGACAGATTGCCAAGGACAACTAAGGCCCAGAGAATGGATGTTCTCACTTCGCAAGCCAGTGTTTCAGGCTATGCGGGGGCCGTCATAGCAGCATCCAGTTCTCCGAGACTAATGCCTATGCTTACAACCGCAGCAGGCACCGTTAAACCATCCAAAGTACTTGTTCTGGGGGCTGGAGTTGCGGGCCTGATGACCATATCTACATTGAGGAGGCTCGGAGCTGTCGTAACTGCATACGATGTCAGAAAAGCGGCTGAAGATGAGGTAAAGAGCCTTGGGGGAAAATTCCTCAATCTGGGAATTGAGGCTTCCTCGGCGGGAGGGTATGCCAGAGAACTCACTTCGGATGAGAAAAAGAAACAGCAGAGTATGCTCGTGGATGCAATGGCAGGATCCGATGTGATTGTGACCACTGCTTCGGTTCCCGGGAGGAGGGCTCCGGTTTTGATATCCAAAGAGGTACTTAGCCATCTGCGTCCGGGTACTGTTATTGTGGATTTGTCCGCAGATTCTGGAGGAAACTGTGAGGTGACTGTATCAGGTGAAACAGTAGATTATAATGGAATCCGCATCATAGGAGTATCCAATCCGCCTTCGCATATGCCTGTGAATGCAAGTGAGATGTTTTCAAGAAATCTCACCGCATTTCTCGAACTTATTGTAAAGGATGGAAAATTGGATTATTCATTCCGGGACGAACTCCTGAAAGAATGCATGGTTTCAGGCAGGGCGGGTGATCAGGATGGCCCTTGAATTCTGGATCTCGCTTTATGTAGTACTTCTGTCAATATTCATAGGCTATGAAGTAGTCAGCAGGGTCCCAATTATTCTTCACACGCCACTGATGTCCGGATCTAATTTCATACATGGAATTGTACTGGTCGGGGCGATAATCACACTTGGTTATGCAAATACAAACCTGGAGAGGGTTCTTGGTTTCATTGCAGTTGTAATGGCCTCTCTCAACGTTACAGGAGGATATGCAGTTACTGAAAGGATGCTGGAAATGTTCTCAAAAGGGAGAAAGAAAAATGATTGACTTTTACCAGCCTGTTTATCTGGTTACCATAATATTATTCATCATTGGGCTGCAGAGGATGGGCAAACCCAACACAGCAGCCAGTGGCATTGTATGGGCTGGAATTGCAATGGCAGCTTCGGTAATTGCCACATTCATTATGCCCGGGCTCTCAAACATGCCACTGATTCTGGTCGGGATTGCTGCAGGAAGTTCAATTGGCTGGTATGCTGCCAGAAAGGTTAAAATCATCAACATGCCCCAGATGGTTGCAATCTACAATGGAATGGGGGCAGGTGCGGCCGCCTTTATTGCTGCCGTGGATCTCCTCAGGTTTGGCGGAGGTAATGTCGATCTATCGCTTGCTTTATCAGGTGCACTGATCGGTTCTGTCTCAATTTCAGGAAGCATTATTGCATTCTTGAAATTACAGGGGCTAGTAAACCAAAGGCCCATCATATTCAGATTACAGCAGCCGGTTAATATGGCAGTGCTTTTTATTGCGACTTTATCTGGCATCTTTTACATAACTGGGTTTCTCACTTCTATTTCCCCTCTTTTATGGCTAGGGCTCTTTTTTACTCTATCAGTGGCATACGGTGTGCTAATGGGCCTCCCAATCGGTGGAGCAGACATGCCTGTAGTGATTGCACTTCTCAATGCCCTGACAGGCATAGCAGTGGCTCTTGACGGGTACTCCATACAGAATTATGCAATGGTTGTCGCAGGAATTCTGGTTGGAGCTTCAGGTTCCATACTTACTAATGAAATGGCCAAGGCTATGAATAGGTCCCTTGGAAATGTCCTATTTGGAGCATTTGGAAGAGAAATGAGAGGGGCTGAAGAACAGAAGGGGTCTATGAAACCTATAGAATTAGCCGATGCCGCCGTGATGCTTGCTTATGCCCAGAAAATTGTCCTGATTCCGGGATTTGGGATGGCAGTTGCACAGGCCCAGTTTAGCCTGAAGGATCTTATTGATGTGCTAAAGGAAAAGGATATTGCAGTTTGGTGCGCAATACATCCAGTTGCTGGCAGAATGCCCGGACATATGAATGTCCTTCTTGCCGAGGCCGGTGTGCCATATGAACTGATGCTTGACCTAGATCAGTCCAACCGTGAATTAGAAAGCACGGATGTTGCACTGGTTATAGGTGCCAACGATGTGGTAAATCCGGCTGCCAAAATAAAGGGCAGCAGCCTTTATGGAATGCCCATACTGGAAGCAGACAGGGCAAAGAATGCAATCATTATGAAACGTGGAAAGGGCAGAGGTTTCGCTGGGATTGAGAACGATCTTTTCTTTGAGGCAAATACGAGAATGC
>JBJKQJ010000084.1:0-12724 GCA_046705445.1 Thermoplasmataceae archaeon | reverse complement strand
CTCTGAATTTGTCGGCCACAGCCTCAGTGATGATTACATCAGAAGGATGGTCAGAAGAAGAAAAGAAAGAATTGACGTCATTAAAGAAGTGGCCACTTCAGAAAATGTTGAAATGGTTCTCAAGATCGTTATAGTTACAGATGGTAAACTTACAACATCAAAGAGAAGCGAAATCCGGAAAGCTGTTGAGATATTCCTTGTAGAGAAAGCCGCCACAATGGCATATGGGGAAACAGCCAAATACGTCATAGGCGACGAAATATACGGCGACATAGTTAACGCTACAAAGGACATCTACCCAATTAAGAAGATAGAAGTCCGAAAATCTGTTCTTTCCGGCACAACCCCAGTTCCAAAACAAGAAATACCCGTCACCCAGGAAGAAAACGAAAGCGTAGAACAGGAACAACTACCATAAATCCCCTTTTTTTAATGCCGGGGTGGCTTAGCTGGAGGAGCGCCGGACTCATAAGAATGAATAGTTCTGAGAAATCCGGAGGTCTCGGGTTCGACCCCCGATCCCGGCATCCCATCACACTAAATAATTACAGGTTAGTTGTTCAACAAACTGGATACGAAAAAAGGGTTCAACAAGATGTCAAGAATATGACACCGTGCTCCCAATGAGTGGAGTAAACAAATCGCCTTCAACATTGAGATCGGTTATCAAATCAAATTGTATCTTTATTGTAGTGGACCCATTGGCACTTACATTGAAAGGCTGATTTATGATTGCGTAAGGGGCGGCAATCCTGAATGTTTCATTTACGCCATTTACAGTTGCTGTAACATTCTCTATGTACAGTCTGATCATAGTATATTGCTGCGGCGCAAGTGTGATGCTGTTTAACAGCGGAGCATTGGCTGCACTGCGGTTCCATATATTTATGGTCTGGTTAGTGACATTATATGTGGTCCATCCTGTTTGAACCCCATGCAGTGAAATATTGGCAAATGTAAGGTACACGGCACTTACGTTGTAGGAAGGACGATCATAAGTGTAGAAGTTTACAGTTCCTTTTTCAACCGTACTGGAATTTCCTGCTGTGAAGGAAGATCCTATATTGGGTGTGAATACCATTCTATTAAGATTCAGATCGCTTCCAAGATAGAATTGTATGTTCACATTGGTGGTCTTTTTCTCAATCACGCTAAATGAGTGGGAAACAAATGCACGCTTTGAAGCCAGAGTAAATGTTTCATTGGCTCCGTTGATATTTACAACCACATGGGTAACGTAAAGCCCAACGGCCGTATAATTTTTTGGAGAAAGGGCGAGCCCGGTAAGCAAAGATGCATTGGAAGCGCCAATATTGGCAACATCTATGGTTTTCTTGCCTAGAGTATAAGTAGTCCAGCCCACGAAATTCTGGTAAAGAGAAATGACTGAAAATGTCATGTATACTGCACTTACATTGTATGCAGGGGCATCATAAACGTAAAAGTCAAGGTTTCCCGTATTCTCTGGAGGAAGAAGACTGTTGCCAAAATTCTGCTTTACCTGTATCTCGTAGTAGGCTCCGGCTACAACTGCCAACACAGCCACTACAAAGACAACCGTCTTTATTTGGACCCCCATGTATAATGACTATGTGTGTCCATGCCTTAAATTTTTTTAGAAGGAATAGTAAAAATTAAGAAGTAAACATTATGGATTAGAGAGTGAATCGACCCTATTGGAGAAGATTGTTGAAATTATGTATCACATTTGGGCAAGTCTCTCCGTGAGATATTGTTGAAACTCGTTCAATTAATAGGGCCCTGTACCCTGCCATTTCAGCGGCCCTTATTTCTTCAATGACGTCTGAAATAAAGAGAATATCACCGGGCGGGGTATTTAAAAGTTGGGATATTCTGGCATAACTGGTGTATTCCCTTTTTGCACCAACTGCAGTATCGAAAAAATTAGAAATGAATTGTGTCAAGTCACCGTACTCTGTAGTGTTGAAAATCAACTTTTGCGCCAGAACGCTTCCAGAGGAATATATACAGATGCCTATGCCACTTCTTGCCCATCTTTCCATTGCAGGCGGTACGTCTGAGTAAACCTCCCCTTTCAGTGCCCCTTTTCGGTAACCTTCCTCCCAGATCAATCCTTGAAGCCCTTTTAAGGCAGGATTTTTACTATCCTGGCTAATTAAAAACCTGACAAACTCGGATGCGGAGTTGATGCAGTCCTGGTAGGTTTCTGAATTCCATCTTTCAGGTTTCTGGTTTTCAAATGAATGTTTTCCATGAAGAGATTTCAACTCAGATACCAGTTTTTTTACATCTGCCTTTGTTCCGTTTTGTTGAAGAAAGCCTTCAACACTCTCTTTTGCATAAGAAAAGAGTTTCTTGTGCACAAAATCCAATGTAGTAGTGGTACCCTCTATATCCAAAAGAATGACTTTGATGCCGCTGAAATCTGGGCTGTTCAATTCTATTTCCCGGATGAGTTGTGCCTGATGTAATTTGGTCCCCAGCAAACAGGTTCGTAATTTCCGGCCACGCCATCCTGAACATAGTAAGGTGTCCATCCCGACATATCCTGAAAGAGTCTGATGGCCCTGATGTTCCTATCTCCGCAAAGATCAAACCAGTGTTTTGTTCCATTTGGCACCCTGAGAAGATCTCCTTCGGATACTTCCACTGAGACCACATCAGAGTTTTCCGGATGTATATGGAATATACCTCTCCCTGAAATGGTAAACCTGACTTCATCCTCACTGTGCCAATGCTCTTTATTGAATTTTGCCAGCATTACTTCAAGGCCTGGAGTTTTCTCATTAATGTCAATAACATCTGCGGTTGTATAGCCACCACTTTCCTTCAGGCGTTCAATTTCTTCAGCGTACGCTTCTAAGATATCATCTGAACCTGAATTGGAATTTACGGGTCTGTCCGTCTTCCATTTCTCATAAGTAATCCCGATATTTTTCAGGTATTTTCTGGCCTCTTCCGCATCCTCAATCTTTATGTTTCTGTCAGGAACCGATACTACTACCATCTTTAGACATCTCCACTAGTATTCACCCATATTATTAATTTTTCAAACCCCAGAGGTACGCCCGTATGCCTCAAGGAGGAATTCCAGTACCTCAACATGCCTTTTAGCTTCCTTTATGTCTTTGCCCCAGGTATAAAGCCCATGGCCGCTCAGCATAAACCCATGTATTTGGGAATCCTGCCTTACGGTTTCCCTTACCTCAACTGCAAGTGAATCCATGTCCTGCGTATTCTGGAAAATAGGAATCCATTCCCTGTGGTCATGTGTCCGCACATTACTTAGGCCCTTGAGCATTTCAAAACCTTCTAACATAATTCCACCCGCCTTTACAAATTTCCTCGATATTAGTGTGGACCATATGGAATGTGTATGAAATACAGAGCCGCAACCAGTCTCATCTACCAAGCCAATATGCAGAGCAGTTTCAGCGGATGGTTTGTAGTCACCCATTAATACACTTTGGTCGTGATCTATGTGAATAATCTGCTCAGGTTCAAGGTGTCCCTTGTCCAGCCCACTTCCAGTGATCGCCATAATCAGTGGGTCTCTTCTCAGTACCGAGCTAAGATTACCACTGGTTCCGTAAAGCCACCCACGCTGGTAAAAAGCATAACCTACCTGTGCCAGTTCTACTGAAATCTGTTCGAAGTACTTTTCTTGTGCTGTACGGGTCACGCTTCCAGTTTCCAATCTTGAATCCTCCAATGCTGTTTTCACTACATTTGCGAAATAGACAACAGCCACATTGCCAGTATGAATTACTATCAAGTGATTGTTTTTCGCCTTTGGTAGTTTCTAAACAGACGATGCATCAACATATAATATTTCAACCTTGTGTGCTTTGGAATCCCACATTGGCCAAGGAACCTATTTTGAATTAATTTTTCGGGCCCCTGAATTACCCAATACAACACATTTACTCATTTTTTTGTTGAGTGAAAATGCTGAGATATGAAAATTAAATCTTAAGATTATGTCATTCCCGAGCAATCCAACTTGGAGTCAGATAGATTACATATCCAGGCTTCAAAATAGTCCCCGGAGCAGAAATACCGTTAGGAAATATCTGCTGGCTTGCGGAAAAGGTGTGACCAATGAACTTACAAAGAAAGAAGCATCAGAGCTTATTGACCTTCTTATTTTTGTAAAATCCAGCAACACCGGCAAATTCTAGACTAACTGTAGTTTTATGTGGGGACCATCAGGCATTGATACACTGATTTTATCTCCGCGTGCTATCTCCCCGCCTTCCAGAACAATGCCCATCACCCCCGCTTTATATACCGCATTTCCTGTCTGGTCCTTGGCCAGGAACTGATTCATCAACCCTTTCTTAAAATCATTGATTTGTGAGCAGGGATTCCTGAGGCCTTTAATCTCAATAACCGCCGAATTTCCAATTTTAATCCGGGCATTGGTAGGCAGCGAAATCAGGTCGATCCCAGCTGTGGTGATATTTTCCCCCATTTCTCCGGGTTGGACAGAAAAACCTAATCCCTTAAGCTCGTCGAGGATTTCAGATTGCAAAAGGTGAATTTGCCTCAGATTTGGTTGATCCGGGTTCTTTGCGACCCTGGATCTGTGCTGTACTTTGGCGCCACAATGTGCATCGCCTTCGACCCCAAGTCCCTTGAGCAGTGTAATTCTACTGCATGTTTTTTTGGAAAAGTTATGATCCTCACTCAGGCTGACGGACATTACAAAAGCTTGCACTGCCGTATATGGCTGAAATGTATTTCATAAATTCGCTATTCTAAGGATATAAAAACTTAAAAGTGCGCACCAGTCTTGAAACTCCGGGGTTCATATTGAGCTGGCCATGAAGTTCCTGACTTGCCTTATAAATGCGGAAACAACTTCTTCACTCATGGTTTCATCGCCGAATTTGACTCCTGATTTAACTACATCTTCAGTGAAAAGGTCCCCGTCAGTATGAGGAGCAAGATGTACGTGGAGGTGGGGAATATGATCTCCAAATATGTACACGTATACCAGTTTGCATCCGGTAGCTGCCCTGAGGGCAGATGTTATCTTTGCGAGAAGAGGGCCGAATTCCCTGGATTCTTCCCCGTCCAGTTCAGTGATGTACCTGATGTGCCTCAAAGGCTCAAGATAGCAAAAGCCAAAGACGTCCTTGTACCTTGAAACACTGAGCCTCCACCTCTCGTTTCTCCAGAGTTCACGACGGGAGAATGTTAAATCAGCGCTTCCATTACAAATGGAACAGTGTGAACTTTGCATCAGTGAAATATAGACGCCATTTATTAAAAAAAGTTCTATTGTTAATTTTGCACAAATAAATATGTAAATTGACAAAAATATTAAAATAAACTGTCCTTTATGACTCTATGGACCGAGATTTAGAAACAGCAAAGACCTTAGCCTTGATTGCTATAATATTCGATCTTTTAGGACTCCTGTTTGCACTATTCTTCCTGCCGCTGGCAATTGTGCCGTTCATATTCATGCTCCTGAATTATTTCCTTGTCTATAAGCCACTTAGTGAAGGAAACGGAAGAGACGCTGAAGCATCTGCGCTTGTTCTTGGTATTCTTCAGATAATACCTTTCATTGGTGGAGTTATCCCTGGACTGCTGTTGATTTTCACCTGGGTGAAGATACGCGATTCCATTAACAAAGGTTCAAGGGCTTCATAAAGACAAAAATTTTCCCCCTTTTTTTATAGCCATTCCACCCATTATATACCATAATTCTCAAGTCGACTACCTCCTATCTTAAATACGACATCGGAATTAACCCATACAAATAAAAACAGGAAACCAAAGATTATTCTTAGTTCCAGCAGACAGAGTGTAAAAATGACAGATTTTAGAAGTTTCGGATTGAAAAGTGAAATTTTAGAGTCACTAGATGAAATGAATTTCACCAGCCCTACAGATGTACAGGAAAAAGCTATTCCTCTTTCACTCGAGGGGCACGATATTATTGCAAGATCAAAGACCGGCACGGGAAAAACAGGAGCATTCCTGATTCCTATCCTTCAAAAGACAGAACCAGGGGAGAGAATGACATCCCTTATAATCCTGCCAACCAGAGAACTTGCACTGCAGGTGTACAATGTTTCTACAAAAATGACCTCGAACAGCAACGTGAAATCAGTTGTTGTGTATGGCGGGGCAGGAATTGAGGGGCAGATAAAGCAACTCAGGAGAAACCCCAGTATAGTAATAGGTACACCAGGCAGGATTATTGACCTGATGAAGCGAGGAGAACTGGATCTTTCGGAAATCAAATTCCTTGTTCTTGATGAAGCGGATGTAATGCTTGATCTCGGGTTTATTGAGGATATTGAATATATAATTTCCAAATGCCCAAAGAACAAACAGTCGATGCTGTTTTCTGCAACCATTCCAAATGAGATATTGATGCTTACAAAGAGGTTCATGAAGAACCCTGATTTTCTCAAGGTAGGAGCACAGGAACAGATGACTGTGAATACCATATCTCACAGCTATGCTATCTCAAACAGCCCGAGAAAAGTTCCAGCCCTTCTTGCGTACATTAATGAATACAACCCCAAGAAGTCGATTATCTTTGCTGAGACAAAAAGAGGTGCAGACCGCCTCTATAAAGTGCTTGCTTCAGAAGGTTACAATACTACTGTAATCCACGGAGATTTGACTCAGGCGCAGAGGGAGAAATCCCTGGCAGAATTCAGGAATGGAAGCAGGTTCCTTATTGCTACCAATGTTGCAGCAAGAGGACTAGACATAGATGATGTTTCTGACGTGATCAATTTTGATCTTCCTAATGAGCCATTCGTATATGTCCACAGGGTAGGCAGATCAGCAAGAATGGGAAACACAGGCTCAGCTTTCACAATTGTGGATGAGACTGAACTAAATGAAATAAAACAGATTGAAAGGACAATCAACATTCATATGATGAGGATAGAGCTTAACCAGGACCCTTACCTTGACGTAGGAAGAAATGTTGGTTATTTCTCTGAGAAGAAAGGAAATGGACCGCAACACGGAAATGGGAGACCTCCGTATCGTTCTGGTGGCAACAGGCCACCCAGAAGAGGGAATGGCGGATACAGGAATAACAGAAGAACTAACGACAGAAGAAGATCTTCATATTAATTCTTTGAAATTTCTCCATTAAAACAATTTTTTAAAAGAGACCAGTAGTTTACAGATTATGAAGGCTGTACCTACTGCATTTGTCACTGGCGGAGCCGAAGGAATCGGGGCTGCCACAGTTCATTCTTTAGCGGCTGAGGGTTATAGAGTTTATTTCTGTGATATTGACCAGTCAAAGGGAAAATCACGGCTTGACATTCTTAAGAAAGAAGGTATTGATGCAGTCTTTTTAAAACTGGATGTGGGAGATATAGATGGTTGGAGAGATGCCTCCAATGAACTAAGCCGGGATGGAATAACGTTTAATGTTCTGGTAAATAATGCTGGAATTGCTGACCCTTTTATGCAGTTCCCATCGGCCTCTGAAGAAGCCTGGAAGCGAGTCCTTGATACAAACCTCAGCGGAATGTTCCTAGCATCGAATTTCATCGTTCCATTGATGGAGGAGGGATCGTCAATCGTGAATATTGCATCAACACGGGCATATCAATCTGAAAAGAACACCCTTTCCTATTCTGCATCCAAAGGAGGTGTTGTGGCCCTTACCCACTCCCTTTCCGTTACACTCTCAGAAAGAAGAATCAGAGTAAATTCAATATCTCCGGGATGGATCGATACTTCCAGATGGCATATTCCCCAGGGAATCAGTAATTACAACGCACTGGACCACAAGCAGCACCCCTCTGGCAGGATAGGTAAACCTGAAGATGTGGCAAATCTTGTTTTGTTTCTTGCTTCATCGAGAGGAGAATGGATAAATGGGGAGAATATAGTAATAGACGGCGGGATGACAAGAAGGATGATCTATTTTGACAAGGAAGTGCTTGAAGAGGCTATTTTTCAACTGACTGGAGACAAAGCTTTCGCATCAGAGATAATGGAAGAGGCTTTCAGGAGAAAGAAGACTTCAGTGTCTAAAATGGGACCTGAGTAAGCCACTCACTGAAATATTTGTCCCTTCCATGTACTATTTCTGAGAATTTGTCCGCAATTTTCAAAGTTACCTTACCAGGCTTCCCCTCTCCTATGTCCATGTTATCCACATTCACTATTGGAGTCACCTCAGCAGCTGTGCCAGAGAAAAAGATCTCATCTGCTGAGTAAAGCTCCTCCCTGTGTACAAACCTTTCCTCCACTGGTATTTCGAGAGAGTGGGCCATTTTGATGATAGAGTCTCTGGTTATTCCAAGCAGTATGTCAGAATCCTTGTTTGGAGTTACAAGAACACCATCCTTAACAAGGAATATATTTGAACCGGGCCCTTCAGCTACATAACCGCCGGCTGACGTCATAATTGCCTCATCGAAGCCGGATTTCACAACTTCTGAGTTGGCAATTATGGAATTAAGGTAGTTTCCGCTGGCTTTAGCCTGGATCGGAAGAACAGAAGATGTTATCCTGTGCCACGAGGACACTTTGCATCTCAGCCCTTTATCCTTTGCATTCCCAAAATATGCCCCGTAAGATATTGCGGCAATAAACACACTTATCCTCTTTCCTTTGGTGTGAACTCCAATTCGGCTGTCGTTGTAAAAAGCAAAAGGCCTGATGTATGAGGAACTAAGGTGGTTGGCTTTCAAGACCTCAAGTATAGCCCCCTTTAGCTGATTGTGTTCATAAGGCAGATCCATATAATATGTCCTGGCTGTGTTTAAAAATCGTTTTATGTGGTCATCGAGCCTGAATACAGCTGAACCTTTGGCAGTTTCGTAAGACCTTATCCCTTCGAAGATTCCACTTCCATATTGCAGAGAATGAGTCAATATTGGAACCTTGCCATCGCTTTCATTTATGAGATTTCCATCAAGCCAAACCTTTGGTTCATCTGCCATAATTAAGAATAGGAAGTTTGAGTACTTATTTATTGAGTGTTAATAATTAACGTTTGTGAGAAACTCTTAGCGGATAGGCTAAAATTTGGAAAGGTATCAGCTACCCATCCTTTCCCTCAAATATACGAGCTGATCCCTGATCTCTTTCGGAACTTCCTTGCCAAGGGATCTGATGAAATCTTCAATTTCAGTAATCTCTGAACTCCATTCATCATAATCTATGGCGAAGAGTTTTTCTTTCTGCGACCCTGAAAGATTCAGGCCCTGGAAATTGAATGCCGACTGGTCCGGGATCTTGCCAATAGGGCAGTCCTTTGCATCAGCTTTTCCTTCAGCTCTGCCTATGATCCATTCAAGGACCCTTATGTTCTCTCCGAAGCCGGGCCATATGAAATTGCCGTTCTGGTCCTTTCTGAACCAGTTGACATAATATATGCCTGGCAGGTTGTGAGATCTTTCACCCACGGAAAGCCAATGTAGGAAGTAGTGAGATACGTTGTAACCGCAAAATGGCCTCATTGCCATGGGATCCCTCCTGACAACTCCAACTTGTCCCTCAGCTGCAGCCGTCTGTTCAACCCCCATAGTTGCACCTAGAAAAACTCCGTGGTTCCAGTCGTTGGATTCGAAAACAAGTGGTATCGTGTCTCCCCTTCTACCGCCAAACAATATTGCAGTTATGGGGACACCTTCAGGATTTTCCACTTCCCCGGAAAGACTTGGGTATTTATCGAGTGGAGTTGTAAACCTTGAATTTGGGTGAGCAGCTTTTTGCCTGGTCTCCGGATTGTGCAGATTGCCTTTCCAGTCTGTCAGCTTGCCCTTTGGAACCGGAAGCCCTTCCCACCAGGGCTCATTATCCTCAGTCAAGGCGACATTAGTGAAAATGGTGTCTTTCTTTATGCTTTTCATAGCATTTGGATTGGTAGTGGAATTTGTTCCTGGAACCACCCCGAAGAATCCATTCTCAGGGTTTATTGCATATAGCCTGCCATCTTTGCCAATGTGCATCCATGCTATGTCATCTCCTATTAGTCTTGCCTTCCAGCCCTTCTCAGCGTAATCCTTAGGCGGCATAATCATTGCAAGATTGGTCTTGCCGCTGGCACTGGGGAAAGCTGCGGCAAAGTAGTATTTCTTGCCTTCAGGTTTTTCTATTTCAAGGATAAGCATGTGTTCAGCCATCCAGCCATCGTTTTTCGCCTCTACACTTGCAATTCTAAGGGCATGGCACTTCTTGCTCAGAAGTGCGTTTCCACCATAAGCTGAATTTATGCTAATTATGTGTGCATTAGAATCTAGCCTTTCCCAGGGGAAATGTAAAATGTACCTGTTCTCTGGATCAAGGTCGCCAGATATGTGAATGGCTTTTACAAATTGTTCTTCCCTAAGGATCTTATTCAATGCTACTTTGCCCATTCTCGTCATTATGAACATATTCACTACGACATACGGGTTATCTGTAATCTCCACACCAGCCTCAGCATATTCTGAGTCCGCAGGGCCCATGATATAAGGAACAACGTACATTGTCTTCCCTTTCATTGAGCCGTCCATAAGCCTTTCTGTGATTTCCCTTGCTTCCATCAGGGACATGTGGTTATTCAGGGGTCCAACCTGTTCTTCGTCGTCTGAACATATAAAAGTGGATTTTTCTGTCCTTGCTACATCCCTGGGATCACTTCTGGACAGGTAGCCGCCCGGGAAAGTTTGCTGGTTCAGTTTAATCAGGCTTCCATCCTGGACCATTTCATCTATGATCCTATCATATTCTTCCCTGCTGCCATCACAATATACAACTTTATCAGGTTTAGTTATCTTTGAGATACTTTCAACCCATTCTTCGACAGAATTAAGTTCCGCTTTTTCCATTTTATCCCTACCTTCATGACGTATTCGCGACGCCATTCTGTAGTGCCGGGATTAACACGTTCTACGTGGGCTCCGACAGTCTTCATTATTTTCTGCTCTATTTAATAACTTCTATTCTCGTCTACTGTTTGATACGTCAATTGTCTTATTTTAAAACAGAAAACTTCGAATTGCAGAAAAAATATATCAAAACCGAAAGAATTTATGAATTTGATTCATAAGTTTAAAGTACTATGAGACATGCTCGCAACAGAAAACTGGGATCGAAAATATCAGAACTTGACGGGTTAGATATGGGTCGGTATCGAATTCTACATTGACCACTAAACGGTTGTCCCCGATTTTACATCCGTCAACCTTTTCTTGGTTGTTTTTGTCCCCTGAAGGAACAAGATTCCAGCTATTAGTGCCAAGGGTGAGAACAGAAATGATAGAAGCAGGAGTATCCACCCAAAGTCAAACAAGGATTCCTCAAACTTTGTTGCCATTCTGTGGGTCCCGAGCAGAACTCCCAGTATGTAGCCGATAAAAACAAGAATTCCGCCTATAATAACGATAAAGCCAGACAGTGCAAGAAGGGCCAGCAAGCCTGGTTGGGAACTCACATTCCCTGACGAGGTAGCGGCCAGTGGAATTATAAGGGCAAGAATTACTGCAAGCCCAATCATGGCCATAATTAATCCAATTATGAGTATTGTCGTGCCTGTCTTGGGCGAGGAGAAATGGAAGTCATTTGGCATAAGTTTGGAAAAGCAAGATCGCAGATACACGAATGATACAGCCTGCAGAAAAAGGGAAAGGATGATTGCAGCCTCAAGCAAGATGAAAAGCGTGGTAATAGTCACAGGTGGTGCTCCCGCCAAGCCCAGGCCAAATAAAGCAAATATTCCTGAGGATATGCCACCTGCGTGGAATATGTTTAGTATGTACGAAACGGTGCCTAACAAAGCAAATGCGAGCACTATTATGGAATAAATTCTCATATCTTTTAATGCAGCGAGTTCATTTTCTATCAGAGGAAGAAGGGAGTTTTTGCAATTTGGGCACTCTGTTGTGCCCATGAGACTGGTTGTCCCACATTGCGGACATATCCTCACCATAGTCATTACAAAATTGGACTTTATAAAATACTTTTGGAACGAAATTTAAATCTCAGGCCATTCGAGCTTCCAAATTACAGTAAAATTAAAACATGCCTTTACACTATCAGGTTCTAAGGGTCTGTGGGGTAGCCTGGTATCCTTCCAGCTTCGGGAGTTGGAAACTCCGGTCCAAATCCGGGCAGACCCATCTACGTTTTAGTGCCTAAAAATAGACCCAAGTTTAAATACTTTATATATGTATCCTAGTCATGGCATTCAAGATGGGGCATCCTGATTTTAGTAAAAATGCAACAGAGGGCGGATATGCAAGAGACCTAACAGAGAATGAGACCGTTAAACTGTGGTTTGAGAATCTAACGAGAAAATCAGATTTAACGGCTGGTGTCTATCTCAGGGGTCTTAACTATTACTGCAAGAGAATGGAAACGGATCCTAGTAAGATTCTCAAGGATGCATCAACAGACAATGGAGACTTGCTTCAAAGGGATTTTATGAAGTTCGTCTCAATAATGGAATCTGAGGGAAAGAAGGGAGCTTACATAGCCCGATATAAGAAGGTTATTCACTCATGGACTAAGTTCAATGCCGTAAGATTCCGATTGATAGCAAACATACAGAATGAAAATATTAACGAGAATGTACAGGATGAAAGAGTACCGACAAATGAGGAATTAGGAAAGATACTTAGGAAAGCTGGACTGAGGGAAAGAGTGTCAATTTCGCTAATGGCATTCTCAGGAATAAGGCCCCAGGTCTTAGGCAACAGTGAGGGCAAGGATGGCTTGAGACTGAAAGACCTTTCAGACATAGAGATAATCAATG
>JBJKQJ010000083.1:0-3687 GCA_046705445.1 Thermoplasmataceae archaeon | reverse complement strand
TTTGGCTAAATTAAATGGTATGCGGTATTAACACATAAACCAAAAATGGGATGCGGAGGGCCGGATTCGAACCGGCGAACCCCTACGGGAATGGACCCTGAATCCATCGCCTTTAACCTAGCTCGACAACCTCCGCGTTGTAATAAGGGATTAACCGGTGATATATGAAACATGCTGGTTTTTGAAAAGAATGAAGAATGTGCCCTTCTCTCCATTTGTACAATGGAGCAAACTGGAGTAGCTTTGGAAGCAAATTATTCATTGAATAATTGTACAATATGATAAATAACGTCTGAAGGTAAATTTGCTTCAGGATTTCGCAATAGTTTGTCCAAACCCAGCCAGTGAACGTTCAAACAAATGCCTTGTGTAATTCATAAAGCAAAAGAAAAGCCTGAATAGAAGGTAGGTTTCGGATACGTTGCCTGTGGTTCAAATTCTGAATGTGAATTCGTATTTTCCCGGCTTGGCCACATGATCAGGAAACCTCTTTCCATATTCCCTCATAATCCGTGACCAACCCGGAAGCATTTAGTAGCAACCTCGCCTTAAAAGTCCCAGAGCTGTAGGTGTATTCAGAGGCATTAACCCTAAAGTAGCGCTGTGAGACTTTCTCAACCTCAAGAGTTGGAAGCTTTACCCATGCCGCATAAATTTCAGTCTGGTGGCCATCTTGCAGGCCTGTACGCTTTATTGGGATAGTATTTGTTACCGGGCTAGCCTGTATGTCAATATCTGTGCATCCTGCAAGATCTTCATGAACGATGCCGTCAACTAGCCACTGTCCGTTGACAATGTCTATCCCCATGTTCCTCATATTGCATCCTTCAAGCAAATGGAACTTCGCGCTTTGAGTGCTGAAAGAACTGTCCACTAAAACAACGTACTCCAGACCGAATCCCCGGTTTCCAAGCCTTGCAGTTACCATCCCGTTGAACTTCCAGCCAGTTTTTATTCTGGTCATGCAGCAGTATTCCAGACTTGGATGGGATACACCCTCCCAGATTATGCCAATCTCCTTTTGATCATCAGCAGCCATTTGAAATCACTTGCTCCATTTCAGATAGATAATGCCGGAGCATAAACTGTGCGTGAGCGGTGCATCTTCTGCATTCCATAAGTATCATTCATTTAACTGCTGCCTGAGGGGACCTGCCTGCGTATTTCCATCTCCTCATACCTGAACCAGCTCTTTCCCCCGTCGGTTGATTTTTCCGCTCTCCACCTGAAATCATTGTCACTTATGTCGTAAAAAATCCATTTGATGGGTTCATCCCTGCTGTTACTTCCTTCCAGTACGATCTCTTCACCCACCATTCTCCCGGTGAAGTGTATGACCACTTTCTGAGTAGGAGACATCCAGGTGCTATGCCATATCCCATTATCTGGATCATAGAAACGTACAGTGGTTCCCATGTCCGGAAATTCCTCTCCAACCGACATCCAGATGTCCTGAAGCGCAAGGCCGTCGAGTATCCAGCCCCAATGGACCTCCCCCTTTGTGACGCTCCATTTCCCGTTATCTTCAAGATATCTGCACTCGATGATATCCCAGTCCCCGACAAACTTTCCAAAAAGCAAGAGTTCGTCCTTCAGTTTTGGGTCAGGGCCTGACGCCCCCAGTTTGTTTATTGGATGAAAATCAGAATTGGTCGTGCCCATTCTTCTGCCACCATCTTTTGCAACAGTTTTGAAAGTATAATATTTATGCCTCCTATGGGCGGCTTTGAGACAAATATTCTAGTTCCAGGGTATTGGTCAAGTCTATAAACTGGAATCTTGTTATGGATTCTGAAAGTGCGTTCCATGTCACCGCAATTTAAGGAAATGGAAAAACAAATGTTCGTCCTCTACGGCAGCAAGGACTTTGCCGGAGCTTATACTCTTATAGAGCAGATGTTGAAGGAGTACCCTTCCAGATCCGGTATCATCTACAATTACGCCTACAGTGTGAAAAACCTGATGGGAGATAGGGAAGGGGCATTGCAGCTTATGGAAGAAGCAGCTGAAAATGGATACTGGGTGAATCTAGACTTGCTGCAAAGAGACCCCGATCTTCTGAACCTGCAAAATGAAACAAGGTTTAAAGAGGTATTAAAGAAATATGCCACCTTGGCTGCAAAAAGCAGGCAAAGTCAGAGGCCCTTATTGATTACCGTTGAACCGGATAAGGAAAAATCCCTCCAATCTGAGAAAATACCATTGGTTATTGCTCTTCATGGCAACACTGAAACTGCGGAGGATGCGCTCGCACAATGGAAATTCTTGAGTGAAAAGGGGTGGCTTGTTGCCCTTCCACAATCGAGCCAGGCTGCAATGCCCAACGCATATGTATGGGATAATTTTTCAGTTGCAACCCAGGAAATTAAGGAGCACTACATGACCTTAAAGAGCAAATATTCCATTGATGAGAATAGAATAATTTTAGCAGGCTTTTCCAAAGGGGGTGCTCTAGCAGCAACTTTATGTTTCAAGCAGGTTGTTCCCGCAAGAAGATTTGTTCTAATGGGACCATACCTGCAGAATCCGGCAGAACTCAAGGATTCAATCAAGGAATTCAGCCTTCATAATGGAAGAGGCTATCTTGTAGTTGGGGAAAAAGATGCAGAGTGCATTGAAGGCACAAAAACTCTATTCAATATGCTGAAAAATAATGGCATTGAGTGCAGGATCGATCTAGTGCCGGACATAGCACATGAGTATCCTGAGAATTTCCAGGGAATGATGGAAAAGAACATTGACTTCCTTTTAGGAGATTTGTCTTAGAGTGGTAACATAGAGTAATTCGGTATTGTATAACAGGATATGCAGGCCAATAAGTGAAATTTATTATAATCCAGAATAATATATTTACTAATAAAAAGTATTACTGAGTAGCTATTTAAGCAGATTTACATATTATTATGAGTAGGAAAATTAATTAACAAAACATTCATTTATTTAACGGCGACATGAATGAAAGAAAAGCTTCAGCCGGTATTGATAGCAGTCTTCATCACAGTGGTCTTGGTATCCAGCATTGGAATTGTGTTCGCAGAAAATAACAGTCAAGAATCCGGTTCAGGTTACTATGAGCTTGAAATGGTAATAGAGAAGGAATATAACCTCGAAAACAACCTCACAAACATATACTCATTCTTTGTCATAAACAATGGAGTGGTCCAGCCTTCCAACATTATCACGGTGCCTTTTGGAAAGGCTGTGAAGATTACCATAATAAACTACGATGATGGGATTAGCCTTCCCATGACCCCCACTTCTAATCTTATTACGGGTGTCGTCAATGATTCAATATCAATTTATGGTCAGGTTACGGTGGCGAATGTGCACAATCTTGGGCTGCAATCTGGGAAGTACACCAATGATATTCCAATCTCTGAATTGTCCCATACATTCTCAACCAGCACTGGTCTGAGTATACCCATAATTCCTAATTCCACAGTAGTTGCTTATACTTACTTCAACACAGTGGGCAATTACACCTGGGGATGTATGTGTGATTGCGGCATTGTTTCTATGAGTACCGGGGGATCAATGGTGGGGCAATTTGTGGTTCTCCCTCCATAAGTCTTAACAGCAGTTTCATAATATTAATTTCAGGGGCTTGAAGGAAAATTGCCATCTAATCTCAATAGCCTGTAGTAAAGAAATATGGGAATGGATTAATCCCTGAAGTTAAACCATTTC
>JBJKQJ010000082.1:0-9827 GCA_046705445.1 Thermoplasmataceae archaeon | reverse complement strand
TCATCAGCAATGAGGATTTTTGGCTTTAGCAAAAGTGCCATCGAGATCACAACACTCTGGACTTGACCTCCGGAGAGCTCGTGGGGGTACCTCTTCAAGATTGAATCCGGGTCCGGCAGCCTCAATTTCTCAAGGGTGTTTTTAACTTCCGTCCTGGCCTTGTCACGATCATATTCATTGCCTTCTCTCTCCATCCTTATCTTTACGGCCTCTTCAAGTTGTGATCCCACGTTTTTCACAGGGTTAAGACTATTTAGAGGGTTCTGGAAAATCATGAATATGGACGTCCCCCTTAACTCAGTCGCCTTTTTCTCTGGAAGGTTGACCAAGTTCTTTCCTTCGAAAAGTATTTCGCCTTCCTGCGTGGAGTTTGGCGGCAGGATCATGCAGATGGCCTGACCCAGTGTGGATTTGCCTGACGCTGATTCTCCTACAACTGAAATCAACTCGCCCTTTTGAACACCAAGGCTAATGTCATCCAAAACCTTGAATTTCCCGGCTATACTCTTGTAGTTTATTTTCAGATTCCTTATGTTAAGAAGCATTATCCACCTTCAATAATCTATCCGATTGGCAATTATGTCCTGAAGCCTGTCTCCAACCAGTACAAACCCAATGACTATTATCAGAATTACAAGTCCAGGGAATACGGCCCACCACCAGGCGGTAGGTAGCGCACCCACACCGTCCGCAGCCATGGCTCCAAGCTCAGGGATTGGCGGCGTTAGACCTATCCCTAGAAAAGCGAGTGTAGAATATGTTAAAATAACATTTCCGAAATCAAGCGGAGCATATGCAATAACCGGGTCTACACTATTAAGAAACAGGTATCTGTAAAACAGCCTCCATTTTGATATATTGTTGAGTTTTGATGCCTGGACATAGTCCAGATTCCTTATTTTTAGCGTCTCTGCCCTGAAGAACCTCGTGTACACGGGCCACCACACTATCAAAAGGCCCATTACTGCTCCTGTAAAGGATGCGTTTAACACAACTGAAATCGCTATAACAAGAATCAGTGCAGGAACCGCCAGGAAGGAATCGGCAAATCGCATAATGACCTCATCCAACGTCTTGCCCCTGTAACCGGCAATAATCCCTAAAGCCGCGCCTATAAAGAGGGAAACCAGCACTATAATGACGGCTATCATTGCATCCCTGGGCATAGCATACAGAAGCCTTGATAATACCCCTTCTCCGAGCCCGTTGGTTCCAAACAAGTAGCTGCGACTTGGTGGCATAAGTTTCAATGAAAGGTTGATCTGGAACGGGTCATGGGGGAGCATTATGTAAGCCAGCCCTGGATTACTGGTTAAGTTTGACAGGAATTCCAGGATTCCCTGGGCAAGAGACCATCCTAAGAATGCCACTATTATGACAAGTCCGATCACTGCAGTTTTCTCTTTTATAAGTGCTTTTAAATAAAACGTCAGAAGACTTTGAGGGCGGTCCAGCTTTACAGTTTTTTCAGAATTGAGATGACCAATCATTCAAGCCTCACCCTTGGGTCCAGTATCCCGTAAAGAAGATCGGCGGCCAAATTTGCTCCAATCACGACTATTGCGACAATTATGGTCGTATCTAATATCGCAATATAGTCAAGGCTGTAAATCGATTGGACAATGAACCAGCCCATTCCATGGTAGTCGAAAATGTCCTCGATTATAACTGCGCCTGATATTGAAAATGCGAAAAGAAGGGCAATCAGGGTTACCAATGGAATGGCAGCATTTCTCAGGGCTACTCTGTATACTGCCCTGCTCCTTCTAATGCCCTTCATGATGGAAAGTCTGAAGAAATCCGACTCCATAATATCAAGCATTGTAGCCCTGGTCAAACGGGTAACAATCCCGAAACTGATGAGTGCTAATGTAAGAACCGGGAGTATCATATGGTGTATCATACTAAAAAAATATGGCCAGTCTTGGGAAAGTAGCGAATTTAGCAGTGGAAAAGCAGTAATATCCGGAGGTTGGGTAAGAGTGGGGTTTACCATATGCAATGCCGGGAGCAGATGCAACCCGTAGGCTATCCATATTTGGAGAACAGTGGCGGTCAGGAAAGGCGGGGCGGCCCAAGTTACCAGGTATATTCCTTTTACCGTGTTATCTGTTGCCTTTCCTCTTTTTGAAGCAGCTATGGAACCGCTGAAGAGTCCTATTATGACGGAGAGGATTATTGCTGGAATCACAATTTGCAGCGTTCTTGGAAGAAATCTGCCAATGAGTTGAATTTCCGGAACCTTGTAAATAGGGTCAAATCCCATATTGCCAGTAAAAATATCCTTCATGAAAATCAGTATTTGCTCATATATTGGCAGCCCAAGTCCGTATTGGTCTATTATGTGAGTTATTTCTGATGGTGGGGCATGTGGGTTTCCGGCATATATTCTGGCCATATCTACTGGCGTCGGTGCGATAATGTGAATCAGGATAAACAGGAATGTAATCAGGATGACAACTGTTATCATGGCATAAATAACTCTTCTTAGAATGTACAATAAAATCCTGCTTTCCACTTCACGCTAATAATGTTTGAAATTATTAAATCTTCCCTCTTTTGTATTCTCGGGACTCCCTAATTTAAAATAGTGCAACAACTCATTTGGAGATAATGGCAAACTATCATTACCTGCAGGCTATGCATATACGGAAAATCACCTTCTATACCGCCTTGTGCGATTGTTAGAATAGCGAACGTTGGGTTTATATTTTGATCCTCATCTTGGCGCCAAACGCATTTTTCAGGACATCCCTGTACTGTTTGAATAGATCATCGTCAAGTTTCCCGGCTTTTTCAAAAATATTGCGGATCGGGTTGAATCTGATCTCCCGGTTGGCCAGAAGAAGCCTGATATACGGGAGACCAAACATTGTTCCCTTTGAAACCTCGACCTTTGTTATTCTGGAGTATTCTATCATATCAAAGTCATCGGGCCTGGATGACAGAAAATCATCCAATCCTTTCTCTATCTCCTTCCCTCTCACCATTGCTTCCTCAAAGAACTTCATCTGGGCTGCCTTTGCCATTGAATTTACAGTCCAGGTCACCGCTCCTGAGGTTTTAGCCTTGATTTCGCCCTCGACCTTCTTCAATTCGTCCTTTCTTACCAGCACCCTGGCAGCAATGATGGATTCAGTTGTAAATATAAGGTGGTATAAGGCCTGTCCGTCATCTTTCCCGGCTCTGGATGCACAGTCAATGCTACCGAGGATTTCCATCTAGGGACTGAAAGAGGCAGAACAGGTTAACATTTTCGCGGTATGTATTTCGTCATTTCTTCTCAACAGTTGTTGGAAACATCCCAATGCAGGGAGGGTAGCAAGACGCAAGGGACCTTCTCAGATTTGTGAAGATAGGTTATGTTGAATCATCCTAGCAGGGAAAGTTCATAACCTTGTGCATTTCTCCTGTCAACGGAGAAGGCAATGAGCAATTCAAGAGAAGACACTTTCAGAAACATCATCGAGGGAAATAAACGATTCAGGGGTTCAAACAGAGAATTCAGAAAGTTTGCAGAATACCAAGATCCTGATTATGTAATCATATCATGTTCCGATTCCCGTGTTCCTCCTTCCATAATAACAGATTCTCCGCTGGGAAGTCTTTTTGAAATAAGGGCAGCAGGAGGTATGATTGATTACTCTGCCTTAGCGTCGGTTGAATTCGCACTTGAGACTCTAAACGTGAAAGGAGTTCTTGTAATCGGTCATACAAAATGTGGTGCAGTAACCGAGGCCCAGAAGCTGTTCACAAATGCCCCGGGAGAAAAAAATATGGCACAGGAAGGGGCACTTCAACACGCCGTGAACGAAATCTTCAAAGTGATATCTAAAGACCCGGCAAACCAAAATGATCTTGACAATGCCGTAATAGATAATGCAAAAGCACAATTGGAAAAGCTAATGGAAAGCGAAATAGTGAAAGAGAAATCGGATTCCGGAAAAATTGTTTTTTCTGCCTCCCTGTACGATATCGAGGACGGAACTCTAATTCTGATTTAGGCTCAATAATTTTTTTTCACAAACCAGTTTGTCTTTTTCAAGCCTTCCATTGTAAACAAGAGAAACGGGACGTTCATCTCAGAAGTAACTGGAAATCCATGCCTTTGAAAATGGGTTGGCACTACTCTTAAGTCAATGCTAGTTTAAGAAAAAATATGCCTCTATCCTCGAACACATGTTCCTAAAATAAATAAACCTCAAAGTTTAAAATCAATTGGCGCCTAATCCAGACATGATCGTTGTTCAGAACAGAATACCCATAAGGGACGAATACAAAGCACAATTTGAAAAAGTGTTCTCTGAAACGGAGAGCCATCTTCACGAGACGCCCGGTTTTGTTAGGAACGAAGTACTAAGGCCTCTGAAAGGCAACGAATACATTGTCATGACGCACTGGGAATCTATGGAACATTTCCAGAACTGGATGAACAGTGACGCATTCAAAAAAGCCCACACCGGAAATGAGCTGCCAAAGGAGGCTTTCGACGGCGAGAATCAAATAGCAATCCATGAAGTCTTTCTGACTTCTTAGGATTTTTCAAGCTGTTGTGACTGGACCAGTCAAAAAAAGACTGTCTGGAACAGTGTGGCTTTTTTTATATTAACCCATCCTTGAAGCCTACAAATTTCTTTATTATTTTACTATGTTTGGAGTCGGGCGGATAATGTTTGTTTCTATCTTTGCGATATTAATCTGGACATACTATCAACTGTATTCGTTATAACGGATAGTGCTGAAGTTTACCCGCCTGAAATTCAGCTCTGTTAGCTAACCGTGGATGACTTCCCAAACTCTCTTGCCCTCACGGTCTGCAATACGCCATAAACAAGCACTGTCAACAATGCAGAGAGAAAATCAATTTTAGGTACTTCAGGAACTGATTTCAAGTAAAGGGAATCGAGGTGCCTTAATCCTGGAAGAATTGCTGGAGGGTATTGTAGCCAGGAGACTATAAGGATTAGCGCCACCATGACATCCCAAATCAGCATGAACCAGTATTTCCCAGCGATCCTTGATATTCTGTAGGACAGGTAGATCAACGAAACTTCGAAGCCTACGAGGCCAATGGCAGACATAAGGGAACCATAGGGACTGAATCCAAAGACTGATAGAAACAAAATACTTGCAGAGACAAGCCCCAAGATCCTACCCAATAACCTACTAGAATATGGCATCAACATCAAGTCCTTATGCGAATTGCCCAGACTCATAATAGGCATATATAATATTAATAAACTTCTTGCTGGCCGAAATGCACCAATAAATCAGAAGGGTAATCTAATTTTAATGCTATCCTGACTCCAATGACCTTATTCTACCTAATGGGTCACCATAGGTTAATATTAAGATTAGTGCGATGAATATTACCCGACTACATCTTGTAGTCAGGTTTCTTGTAGAGATTTTCCTGTTTGCTTTCTATTTCCGGCTTGTAGACTTTTGAAGCCCAATCCTCTTTGTTTATGTCTTCAATGGCAACCGATATTGAACCTTCACTGCTTCCCAGCTTAGACATCACAGCCTTGACAATTTCATCCGCAAGCTCTTTCTTCTGCTGCTCTGTTCTTCCAGAATGCATTTTCACAATTACATGGGGCATATTTTTGCACCTTCCAAGGCTTCAATGGCAGCACGCTTGATTAATTTTCGCCACATTACCGAATTTATTGGCTTCCTAACACTGTTGGAGAGGATTTATATTAATTCTTATAACACTATAATAGCCTATTTTGTAAGACATACGCGCGAAAGACGAAGACTTGTACCAGAAATGTATAATATACTCGTTATGTAATTGTCTCGATGGAAGACAAGGTCTTCGTAGAAATAATCGAAGATTTGCTGAAGGGCCTTACCAAGGGAATTGGGGGTGAGGACAAAATGGATCCGGGTTCGAAGGATCCGATAGATTATGGCCTTCAGACCGAAGACTTGCAGCGTTTCAAGACCTGGCTATCACTCGCACTAAGATTTACTGATGTTTGGTCAGAAGGCATTTCGGTTGTTCCTGAAGACGCAGTTTTCCGGTCCGCCGTTGGCAAAACACATTCCAGGCTTCTGAAGGCCCTATCCATGTTTACCGACAAGGAGCTTCTCAACCTCTTCGGTCCGGAAAGGGCCAACCAGATAAGGGGCATAGCAAACGAGGCGACCTTCGAGACTGTTACGGTTAGGGCCGTTTCGCCCCACTCATCTGCGGAACCCGCATAATCCTGGAAGCCATTCACTCCCAGGATCCACTCTCCTATTAATGCTGCCCATACCTGAACCATTCTATCCTTTCTTCAAGGTAGAGGAATTCTGGAGGCATAAATTGCCATCCTCCGGAGTGATTTTTTGCAATTATGTACCAATAATGTTTTAAATATTCATAAGTTGCTTTCTTGTGAGAATATTCCCTGCAGCACTGGTGGCATCTGTAATTCTAGTTGCTTTATCTTCCGGGGTGGCAACAGCCGAAAACCAGTCACCGCATGTCGAAGCACAATCTTTTCCCAGCATCACGCTTAACACGTCGGGGGGCGTAAATTATAACCTCACCTATGCCGGCCTTTATCTCGAGACACCAAATGGTTCTTATATGGCCAATTTCAACCATGGAAAGTGGAATTTTGCCACGGGCAACAATGGAACTTACGCATACTCCTCTGAAGTCAGGTTTCTGCCAGACAACTCAAAGGGGACTTGGGGCGCTCCGGGAGGTCCCCAGGGAAAAAGAGGCAATCCCGGCAAAGGGAACACCGCTTCCAGAAGCATCTCACAAACGTATTCCCCTTTGAATCCTGGTGCAGGGGGCCCGCCTTCTGGGAAGTCGGATAACATCATAGGCGCAAATGTTATCATTGCAATGAAGGAGCTGAACTATTCACTCTCCAACATGAGCGTCTCGAATACTTCTGCCAAATCCTTGAATTTTTCGTTTCCGCAGTACTCAATGCTTGAAATAACAATATCAGTTACCTTCCAGAATCCGGTGGAAGGCCCGGGTATGCTGGAAATGTTACAGCTAATCAAGTCTTCAAACATGTCGAACGGCCCTGATAACTACTACTTCGGAAATATTGCGCACGACCACTCAAAGGGGCCCCTGGAAAAGAGCCAGGGGATCCGCATGCCTGCAACGGGCAACAACACAGGCAATGGAACAATGAATGCATTCTACTGGTGGAATAGCGCGTTTCAGCTGAACGGTGCAACGCATAACCTCACTTCCGCTGTCACTCAGGGGAACGGGGCAGTATACATCGCGTTCAACTTTTCCTACAACAGCAGCACATCACTAAAGAGTGTGTATCAGGACCCGTACATAGGAATTTCGGGTGAACCCATTTTCAAGAACCCAATCGTCCAGAAAGTAGTCGGCACAGTTGTGAACTACGTAATGGTCAACGCGGAGTACTTCGCGACAGGGCTTGTTTCAGGCATAGTCCTCATAGGCGGCACAACATACTCAATTTACCGGAAGCGCAGGTTCTGATCACCCATCGTCGTCCACGATGGAGATGAAGCTTTCAGAGAGCAGTTCCAGCACACTTTCTCTATATTTCCTTGCAGTTTCAACTACTTTTGACCTGTCCCTTATCCTCACCTGGGTGAGGCCACGGTCATTATATACTTCAATAACTCCATCATTCGCCATTTCCTCTATTACCTTCTTTCTCCTTGCCAGCTTTGCCTTCCTCACCCTCAACAATGTATTTAGGGGAAGAAAATCGTACTTGGCAAGTTTCTGAAGCACATCCCTGCTGCTGGAACTCCTGAGGTAGAAGAGTATCTGCCTCTCGGAATAACTGTCACTGTTCAGGCAGAAGTAGCGTTTCAGGTTTCCGTCTTCCCGGATCGAAAGCATCTCATCCCTTTCGAGATGATCGAGATGGTATTCCAGCTGGCCGACGGCAACGCCTGACCTTCTCTGTATTTCCCTGAAATGTATACCCGGGTTTTCATCGATTATGCTGATTATTAAATCCCTTGTGGACGGATGTTCACTCACTTATCCTAAACCTCTCACAATGCTTGCATAGAACAACAGAAGCACGATCAGCTCCACTGAAAGCAGGAATGTGACATCAAAGCTGATGCCGGGGAGCATGTTGAACGTCTGAAACACGTATACAACATTAGATATCAGAATGAGGGCAAATACCGCCTCTAGGTAAGAAAGAATTCTGACTTTCCGCCGCCTTGTAGCTCTTATTGCTATTATGATAAGAAATATAGAAATAGCTATTGATAAACCGGATATAAGAACTGCAATATTGTACACAATTACGTATAGAAAAACTAAGGGCTTAAAATTATTCTATCTGCTGATAAGTTGCTGGTGTGATTTTGCGCTAACAAACATAAGCTCTATATTGTTCATGCATAGCGACCCCCACATCTTGTTTTCCCCCTTGGCAGGCTGCCGGCAGTCCCCCGCTCTTCCAGAACCTGCGGGGATTTTCCTTCGGATTTTGCCTAACATTTCTATGCTCTTTCTTGCACTATCGGCTTAATAATGGATTATTTCCAACAAGCAATGACCGATCTAATTTGTCCGATGCAATTTTTGAAGCATCATCTGAAGAACCTTATCTTGATGACAGGTTCGTCCCTGTCCTCCCTCAAGGCATAATACACTATTATGCACGCCAGGACAAGGCCAATGCCTGCACTAAGGGCAATTGACGGGAACCCGAAGAAGAACGCAACGATCATGACAATTCCGGCAACCGGAAGAAATGGGAAGAGGGGCATCTCAAAAACATCCTTCAGCGCAAGTCCGGCATTTTTAATGAATACAGTATGCTTCTCCGGATTCTTCCTGGCCCTTCTTATCTTGATGAGCGCAAATCCGCTGATAAGATAACTGAACAGAATCCCAAAATTGCTTATTGCAGCGATTACGTAAACGTTGCCCGTGAACATAAGCGCTATCCCGAAAAAGGCAGTGAGCATTACGGAAGTTATGGGTGCCTTAGTACTTTTTCCCGTCCTGCTGAAGTATCTGGGAAGAAGGCCATCATTAGAGAGCTGAAAGACGAGTTGGGAACCTGCAATCATCATTGCAAGGGTTGCTGATGTCGTGGCAGCCAGTGCAGCGAGGTCGACGAGGTAGAAAAGCCATACTGGTGCCGATGCGCTCTTGAGGGCAAAGCTCAGAGGGTCCGCAATTTGGCCGAAATTTGTCCCCGGAAGAAGTGATAGAAGTGCCAGAGTTACAAGCACATACAGCACAAGGCTGAGTGCGACCGCCAGAAGTATGGCCTTGGCTGCAGTTTTTCCTCCACCTTTGATGTTGGGCGCCATTGTTGCAATGGACTGGAAACCTGCGTATGCGAACATGGCGATGACACTTGCAGCAAATATACCTGATACACCATTTACTGCAGGCATTGAAATATTTGACGAAAGGAACTTTCCAAAGAAAAGGGCAAAGGCAATGAATATAATCAGAACTGCGACCTTGAAGATCACAATGAAAAGATCCGCCCTGGCAGCTTCTGCTACTCCCTCAAGGTTAATGCCTATGAGCACCAGGATAAGTATTATGGCAAATACATGGGAGTACAGGGCAGTGCTGACTCCGGCCATTGAGGCAAGGTACGTTCCAAAGCCCAGTGCAATGGCTGAAACAGAGGCCGTAAAACTCAGATAAAGGGAAATCCCGGTTATGAAGCCCAGCTCGCTGCCAAAGGCATTGTATACGAATGAATAAGATGCCCCTGTGCTCTTGGGCATGGTACTCACGAGCTCTCCCATTTCCAGGGCCAATATGACGGCAACGAACCCGGTCATTATGAACGCAATCAGTGCGCCTGTGCCGGAAAGACTGATCA
>JBJKQJ010000081.1:0-7106 GCA_046705445.1 Thermoplasmataceae archaeon | reverse complement strand
AGCCTAGCCTGGTAGGGCGCAGGTCTGGAAAACCTGTTCTCTTAGTAGATCGGGAGTTGATATCTCCCTCCCAGCGCTCAACTATAGGTTCGTGCTCCAAAATGCCTTAATCCAGGGCCTATCTCTTTCAGTACTTCTTTTCAACCAGATATCAGCTTTACGCCCGGCTTAAGCGAATGAGCCTATCTGAACGGTACATCAATGCGATGATGTGTCTCCTCCGTGTTTCTTTTTATCATTATATATTTGGAGCACAGCTTAACTTCTGCTAAAGATTGAATCAATTAGACAATAAATGGAAGCTCGGACAGTTGAAAAAGTAGTATTTACAGGCAAATAGGCCTCGCCCGTCACTATAATCCGCCCAAGGGATTCAGAAAGCCAATGTTGCCTGGAAAAGACAAACGATGTTCGAACACCCATTATTTGTACAGGATAAAAGCGGTGAAGTTTATGGAAACAAATACGTCTTCCAGCCATGGGAGAGGATTCCGTGGAATATACGCGGGCGGGCTTGCAGGATGGATAATGGCAATTTGGGACCTCACAATAATGGTACTCCTGGTGGGCCCAATATCAGCACTGTTTTTCCCTGATCTAGGGCAACTGATGGCAATAACAGCAACAATTAGCATCTATCTTGCCACAAGTGTATTCAGGTCAGCTGGAGGTTTCATTTTGGGAAGAATTGGGGACATAAAGGGAAGAAGGTACTCAATGGTTGTCTCCTTAGTTGGAATTGGGGGAGCATCTGTTCTCACAGGTTTCATTCCCACATACTCACAGGCAGGATACATTTCCATTATCATGTTGATTATTCTCAGGGCTGCGGTTGGATTGTTTGCAGGTGGAGAGTATGGAAACAGTGCAGTTATTGTTGTGGAGAATGCACCTGAGGGCAAGAAAGGCATTTGGGGGGCTCTGACACAGATTGGTTTTCCCATAGGGTTCATACTGGCAGCTTTCACGTACCTGACAGTGCTTTCTTACACCGGGCCCGGTAATTTCTCAAGCCCTTCTTACACAGCTGGATGGAGAATAGTTCTTTGGGTGGGAATTGCCCCACTTCTGGGTGGACTCATAATCAGGCTGTCAATGCCTGAATCTGGCATCTGGGAAAATCTGAAAAGCGGCGGTAAAATAGAGAATTCTCCGCTGAGAAAACTCTTTGGGGAAAGAGAAACCAGGAACTCTTTTTTCAACGCGTGGATTGGAATGACCGGTTTTGCTCTGGCATACTGGCTCACTGCCGGATTTCTTCCAACTCTGCTCCCTAGATTTGCAGGCATTGACTCTCCTGTCAGTATTTACGTTCTCATGGTGGCCCTGGCCTCATCGCTGTTTGCTTACCTCATAATAGGATGGTTGAGCGATCACATTGGCGCAAGGAGGTCAATTCATCTATTTTCTCTACTTGGAATCGTCTTCTCAGTCCCAATGCTTTACCTATTATTCCTTCCCTCCTCCGGGCTTGCCCTGAAGACCCTTTCGGCTTCAATACTCACGTTTACCGTTACGGGTGCATGGGGGATATTTCCGTCATACCTTTCAGGGAAATTTCCCGCTCCAATTCGTGCCACCGGAGTAGGTTCCACTTTCAACAGTGGATTTCTTATCGGAGCGTGGGG
This sequence comes from Thermoplasmataceae archaeon, assembly GCA_046705445.1. Lineage (GTDB taxonomy): Archaea > Thermoplasmatota > Thermoplasmata > Thermoplasmatales > Thermoplasmataceae > JAJZOM01. The sequence goes on along the minus strand of JBJKQJ010000081.1, from coordinate 5,478 downwards.
TTCAAGTTTTGCCCTTTTGCTTGCAGGTTCTACTCCAGAAACTTACCTCATATGGACAACAAGCGGGCTCATAGTTGTTGGCCTCCTCATGGCTGCAGGGTCAGCAGTTTTCACAAAGGAGAATGACCGAATAAAAAAGCGCACTGCACGAATAATTGAACATGCAGGAGGGAAATAATTCATTGATCCTGAATTAATCCCATTTTTTCATATTTAATGTGCTTCAGAAGTTTTTGCAGCGGATGAGACACAGGCGGATATACCATATTTCCTGAGTTTATTCTTATTTGCTTATGGGTATATTTTTTAAGCGCTCCGAGTTCAACTTCCAGATTCAGAAAGTCTGGCCTCAATGTCTTTGAGCCTCTTCCCAATCATCTGGAGTTCCTCTTCCAGTTCCTCTCTCTCACTCCTCGAACCAGATTCCATGTAATAATGTCCAAATCTTTTCTCACCATACCCTGAGCACCCAGCTGCGGCATGGCATCCGCAACAATAATGGCAATGGCAGCACATAATTTGTCACCTCAAATGTAAATACCCATATGAGAAGAATTAGGTTTTATCCTTACATTTGAGGGGAACCAGAGTCTGTTCATTCCCAGCTTACACTATCTGCAATAATTGCTATTTTGTCAACTATTACTTTCCCGCTTCCCGTATAGGGCAATCTTATATCATCACCTTTTGGAACCTGTATCTTTGCGTATTCAAGGTAATAGTGCGAAAAAATGTTGAACAGAAACAGGATGAAACTTATGGCAAGGGGAAAATAAACAAGGAACGCGTAATCAAAAGAAAGCACATCAAAGGGAGATCTGTAGACGGCAAAGAGAATAATTCCGTACACTACAGTAAGGGCGACCAGTCGCGCCAGTCCTTTATGTTTTTTCCTGAGAAAAATGGTTACTTTGACATCCTGGGGCAGGAATTCATTTTCTCCAAGTTTTATGCGTTCTGTGGTTACCTCAACTTTCATGTCCCACCATTCTCACATAAATTCAATCCGGCAACACAAATTGAAAGCGTTTGCGTTTGACTCTTCAAAGGTACTGATGTCTTTAAACGAACCGTCGCCAGATCCATTCAGAGTAGAAACAACAGTCCATATATAAATTTTATAAGGGCTAAAAAAGTGCATTTCCACTCTCAATTAAGAGGGTTTTCCAAATGATTTACAGTCAAAAATTGGCTATTTTATATACTCCATGAGACAATTATTTTGGGGGCCTCATAAGAAACCTTTCTGTACCATTTTGTTCACACGATTTTCCCAGTAACCTTTCCTGGTAGATGCAAAGATTAGAAGTGAAGCTGTAGCAATTGAAGTTACTATTATCAGAAGTGGCAAGATGATTGCTATGACCACAACAAGTGTAAACAAAACTATTGGGAGTGCGGGTACAAATTGGGCAAGGCTCATCCTGGTGCTGAGAAACCCTTCATCAGTAATCTGGTAGGTGCTTATGGAAAAGACCATGAACAGATAGAGACCTATAAGCAATGGATCAAGTATCATGAAGACCATTGCAGATTCAACGGTATTTGCCACTCCCAGTGAATGATCAACCACACTTACAACTACAAAAGGGATACTTGTGATTACAGACTGAAACACCTTAGAGCCTATGATGATGGAAACATATTTCCAGGGTTCCATGGAGGTAAAAGAGAGCCAGGCTCTTTCATATGTAATGACACCAGAATTGAAAATGAACTGGGGTATAATACCTACGTAAATGGCTCCAAAAATTACTACGAGGTTGAAACCAACATCCTGGACCCCGTAATCAACTAGGAAATAGGCCAGATATCCATATACAACTGCAATGACTATAATTATGGCATAATAGGTTCTCAACCTAATTTTGCTGGTTCTTGTTCTTATGCCTCCTGCCATGAGTGAGTTGGTGCTGTAAGACAGGTTTGTGAGGCCATTCATGAAAACCGCAGCAGTTGGGGAATACCTGATATAGCTGACAGCAGACTTATACTCAGTCTTAGGCGTCCTGAAGGTGGAAACCCTTATGGGCAGATCCTCCTTGGAAAGTGATTTGACAGCCCCGTAAAAGGAAACAGCAGCAACTGGAACTGTTAGGAAGAGAGGATAAAGGGTTGACCCGATCATGAAGTTCTGGGGTGCAAGCGGGAAGTTCAGGAAAAAGGAAAGTATCCATGCAGCAATGGCCACTGCAATTAAGATTCTAAAAGTCTTTTTGAGCTGGAAGGTAGCGATGCCGATGGTCATCAGGAAGATGTCGAGGGCAACAAGATTGGCTGCGGCCAGGAAAAAATCCCCAAAGGAGTAATGTACCGTGGCCAGAGCAAAGATGGTGACTGCAATCAGGAGCAGACCTGTTCCAAGTGACTGTACAATGAGAAATCCTCTGATCAGACTTCTTCTGGGAATAGGCGATACAAGAAGAAATTCCTGGTCAGACTTTGACACGGATATGCCGCCAATATAAGCAGATACCACGGAGAAAACGCCAATAATTCCTGTGAAGTATAATGTCCCATAGCTGTAAACCTGAACGCTCACCTGGTATGGGATGGCATAGAGGGAATATATGGCGATTACAGAAAGTATCACCAGGTAATACCAAGTGAATCTGGTCCTTATGAGGAGCATTTCCAGGCTACGATGCATCTGTCATCAGCCTCGACACAATGGATTCTATGGGTTCAGAAGGATCGCCCCTTTCCCTGAGTTCCTCTATTGTGCCGTTCCAGATCCAGTGGCCATTTGATATCATGATTACGCGATCGGTGAGTCTTTCCGCAATAGACATTATGTGGGTGGATACAAGAAATGTGGCATTGAGCTTGTTAAGCATCTCAAAAACTCTTTCCTGAGATGGTATATCAAGATAATTGAGAGGCTCGTCCATTATCAGGATCTTTGGATTGTGGACCAGGGAGAGTGCAAGTCCAAGCTTCTGCCTGTTTCCCCTGGAGAGGCTGCTTGGCCTTGATTTCCTGTACTTCTCCAGGCTCAACAGGTTAAGAAGGTAATCTATCCTGTCGGAAAGATTCGAGGTCCCACGGATGCTTCCTATATACTCCAAGTTTTCCTGCACCGATAGTGAAATGTAAGGGCTGGGATCCTCAGGCAGGTATCCTATGAGTTTCTTTGCTTCTATGGAATTTGGCCTGTAACCCTTAATCAGTACTTCCCCAGAATCTTCCTTAAGCAGGCCGGCTATAATCTTAAGGGTGGTTGATTTGCCGGCTCCGTTAGGGCCAAGAAGTGAAACTCTTTCTCCGCACCTGATTTTTACGGAAAGGCCCTTGAGTGCCTCAATTGATCCAAATGTGCGGACTACGCTGTGTAGCTGGATGCAGTCTTCGTTCAGTTCAAGGAATGGATTTTCAGAATTCAACCAAACCACTCTATCATAAATAGTAAGGTTAGGTGCATTAATGTGATGGCTAAACAGAAATTCGTTGTTACACGGGACTTCCATCCATGCATAGATAGCGGTAAGATATTTATCTGGGTCTTTGGTAGTTAAAATATCGGGCACTACGTCTTATTGGTGAAAATAACCGAGAAAGGGAAGACAGACATTGAGAAGACACTGAAGACAAGAACTGAGATAATGGAGTACCTCAAAAAATTAGGGGGGAAACATGTGGGTGTTTACATGACACTGGGCAGGTATGATGTGGTTGAAATAGTGGACTTGCCCAATGACGAAGCAGCCATAAAATTTGCTGTAAGAGCCGGGAAGACGGGAGATGTACAACTGGAAACCCTTAAAGCATTCACCGAGGAAGAAATGAGGAAGGCGACTTCCTCCGTCTGAAAAACCAGGAAAGAGGAACAGATCTCAGCTTCCGTTGATGATATGTTCCTCCTTATTTATTTCAATCTATATTCTCTCAGCTTTTGTCTTTCTGGTCATCTTCTAGCAGCTTCTGGTAATTTTCATCATCCATGGTGAAAATGAATGCACCCTTGTAATCACAATCCAGGCAGGTGTACTGCCCCGTTATGAGGAATAAGTCGGTGATAATTCTGTCTGAATGGCAAAGGGGGCATACCTTATGCATAAGTCACTCAGCAGTTTATCCTTCATAAGTTTGACAGTCCAGTCCAAGCCACAGTCACAGCTACAAAAAGAGTTATAACAATGGCTGTCATTGAAAGTGGTAATGCAGGTCAAAGGAGCCTGACAGACCGAAGTGATTGGATTTGTTGAAAGCACTTGATGACAGTTCAGTATCCCCTTATATATCTTTCTCCAGATCGGAATGGAGCAAGCTCAGAAACTCCACGCCCATGACAATAAATGAGGAAGACCTCGCAACCATACGGGGTATCAACGAGAAGATTTCAATAAAGGAAATCGAAGAAGTTTACCTGCCTTTATCCAGGCTCTTGAACCTTTACTACTCAGCCTCAAAGGGCCTGTATGATGCCAGGAGGACCTTTCTTGGAGTCAAAGGAAGGAAGGTTCCGTATGTTATAGGGATTGCCGGTAGCGTTGCAGTTGGTAAGAGCACTACAGCCAGGGTACTGAAAACCCTGATTTCGAGATGGCCTGAAAATCCCAGAGTGGAGCTGATTGCCACAGACGGTTTCCTCTATCCAAATAATACGCTGGAGAAGCGGGGCCTCATGAACAGAAAAGGTTTTCCGGAAAGTTACGACCTGAAATCCCTGATCAGGTTCCTTTATGAACTGAAGTCAGGGAAGGGGAGAATAGAGATTCCCCAGTATTCTCACCTCATTTACGATACAATACCCGATCAGTACCAGACAATTGAAACCCCGGACGTATTGATTCTCGAGGGACTGAATGTCCTTCAGACCAGACGGATGGATTCTGTTCCCCCATCCGGAGAATTGCTTGTTTCAGACTTCTTTGACTTTTCAATATATGTCGATGCCCTGGAAAAGGACATCAAGAAGTGGTATATTGACAGATTTCTCATATTCAGGGAAACCTCATTCAGGGACGATCGCTCGTACTTCCGGAAATTTGGTGATCTCGGCATCAACGAGGCCATAGTGACCGCGGGGAAAATTTGGGATGATATAAACGGCCCTAACCTGCAGCAGAATATTGAGCCTTCGAAATTCCACGCTCATCTTATTCTGAACAAGGAAAGAGACCATTCAGTAAAAGAAGTATACATGAGAAAAATTTGAAATTTTTCAGGAAGCAGCCTGCTTCTTTATCTCCCTGAATTTTGTGGGAATGTAAAGGAAAACAAGTGAAACGAGAACCAGAACAATCAGGGTTAAGGATGTCCTCAGCAGTGACTCATATGACAGGGTAAGCGTCACCAGTACTCCCCCGGTCACCCCCCCGATAAACTGCCCTAAGAACTGCATTGTATTGTATACTCCTATGTTTGCGCCATAACTCTCCTTTTTGGATAATTTGGATACAAGCGGCGTGAAGACTATCTCATAAATTGAGAACCCCGCAAAGAAAATTATAGCTCCAATAAAGAACCAGTTTCTAT